>NZ_JBOZPB010000022.1:0-97228 GCF_050848685.1 Shewanella sp. MF08487 | reverse complement strand
ATCAACAAGATATGACAAGCTAGCAAGAAATTACGCCAGTATGGTGTCACTGGCGTTTATGTTAATGTGGCTGCCGATGTATTGCTGAGCAACATTTGTACAGCAAAGATCAACAGACCCTAGTCATATCGGCTGTGCTAGTCATATCCCCCTTCTTCGGTGCACCGACTTTTGCATCAACTACGGCTAAAGCATGGCAAGAAACCCGTAGTTGGGATGTTATTTTTACTCAGTACCAAACTCAATCGCAACAAACTCAGGTGCAACCCACTAAGTTGCAACAAATTCAGCCACAAAAAACGCAGGGTGTGGTGGTGTTATGGAACGAAAACAAGCAGCAGGGATTTACCAACAGTGTTAAACGCGCCAATCAAGGTTTTTTACCAGCATCGACGTTTAAAATCCCCAATAGCCTAATCGCACTCGATTTGGGTATCGCTAAAGATGAGCATCAAGTTTTTAAATGGGATGGTCAAACCCGCGATATCGATAATTGGAATCGGGATCAAACGTTAATTACCGCGATGAAATATTCAGTGGTACCTGTATATCAAGAATTCGCCCGCCAAATCGGTGAGGCGAGAATGTCGAAGATGATCGCCTCTTTTGATTATGGTAATGAGGATACTTCGGGAAATCTAGATAGTTTTTGGCTCGATGGCGCTATACGGATTTCGGCCATTGAGCAAATTAATTTTTTGCGCAAGTTGTACCACAACAAAATACATGCCTCAGAGCGTAGCCAACGAATAGTTAAGCAGGCCATGCTCACTGAAGCTAATGGCGATTATATTATCCGCGCAAAAACTGGTTATGCCGTTAGAGCTGAGCCGAGTATAGGCTGGTGGGTTGGCTGGATAGAACTCGATGATAATGTATGGTTTTTCGCGATGAATATGGATATTCCTGCGGCGGATAGCTTGCCACTACGTCAAACTATCACTAAGGAAATCTTGAAACTGGAGCATGTCATTCCTTAAGCTGTGTTTGGTATATCGCCCAAGGATTACGACGTTAATTCAAGTTGCTTGCTTGGCCTAAAACCAATTGTGACGCTAAAAGCCTAGATAACCGTCTAGGCTTTTTATTAGGTTTTTGAATAAGGCTTCGTTGATGCGTAGCGGATAACTAACCCATCAGGGATTGTAGGCTTTCTTGGCTGCTGAAACGTTTGACGAAAAAATCTAAGAAAACACTGATATTGGTAGCCAGTTGGCGCCTGCTCGAATAGACCCCGTAAACCTTAAAAGGTTCAATCGGCCATTCCTGTAGAATTGGCACGAGTAAGCCATTTGCGAGCTCTGTTTTACAGGCTGAATTAGATAACATGGCGATGCCAAAATCATCTATGGCTAATTGCTTCACCATTATCGGGCTGTTGACCCGCACTTTACGCTGAAAGTTCGCCATGGTTTTACGCGATCCTTTACCCAGTGGCCAAATGGGTGCCGAACGAGAAGTCCCTAATAAAATGCCACTGTGCAGACTGAGTTCTTTTGGCGTAGCGGGCGTGCCCTTGAGTTTTAAATAACCTGGGCTTGCGACTAAAATCGGTTGGCGTTCAAACAGTAATCTGGCGACGAGGTCTGAAGATTGCAGTGGACCATACTTGATGGCAATGTCATATCCTTCTCCGACTAACCCAATATCGTTATCGGTAAACTGGACATCTAATTCCACATTAGGATATAAACGCATAAACCCGCTACAGAGGTTAGCAATCAGTTCTTGGCTAAATGACACAGGGATCGCAATCCGTAATGATCCTGATACATCATCGTGAGTATTCTCGATAACAGCCTTGGCCGCTTCTACCTCATTGCGAATAGAATCACAGTGTTGATAAAACAGTGCCCCGACTTGGGTCAGACTCAAATTACGGGTGTCGCGTTGCAGTAATCGCACCCCAAGTTGTTCTTCAAGTTGGGCGATTTTGCGACTAATGGTGGATTTTGGGTGGCCGGTTTCACGGGCAGCTTGGGAAAACCCCTTGGCTCTTACCACGGCTGCAAATAGCATCATACCGTTTAAATCTGGCATGTTTTCCCACTGTCTCATATTTGGAACGAAGCGTCTTACGCAGTTTAATGGCATTAGACGGGATAACAAAGTTATATTTATTGGCTAAAAATTTTCAGAGGCTAAGCAGAGGATCTTTTGATGACCAGCAATAATCAGCCCAAACACATGACTCAAGCCCAAACGCCCGATCCGCTTTTTTTACAGGCCGAGCACTTGGCAAAGGATTTTTCTCTGTTTCCTAAGCACAGCAAACAGAGTTTATCAGAAGAAATTAAAGGTCTTTTAAATGATGATGCCATTCAGGCAAACTTAAAAGACTTGGCATTATTAGATGTCGACGGTTACGTTGCTAAGGTGATCCAGCCGACTCAAGATAAAGGTCGTCCTGGTGCAAAGCGTATCATTGCCGATCTTAAAGGTCGTTTGATTACGGAAACTCACTTGGGCTCTTTTTACAGTGCTGAGGTCGAGCTGAACTTTGGTTCACGCACTCGTCGTATTGGCTTTATCGCCCAAGAACGCACTACCGCTAACGGTGCTTGGATGCCTGAGCATCATTACGCCGCCTGTAAAGCAATTCGTCATTTTGCCGAATTATCTATGCCAATTATTTATTTAATTGACACACCAGGCGCGGATGCTGGCGAAATTGCTAACAGCCAAAACCAAGCACATTCAATTTCTAAAGCCATTGCAGAAAGTGCCAACGTTGACGTACCGACAGTCGGTATTGTTATCGGTGCTGGTTATTCTGGTGGCGCAATTCCATTAGCGGCGGCAAACATTTTGTTGTCACTGCGTGATGGTATTTTCAATACAATTCAGCCGCAAGGTCTGCAAAGTATTGCCCGTAAGTACAACTTATCTTGGCAAGAATGTGCAAAATCTGTGGGTGTATCACCAGAAGAGCTTTATACCTCGGGTTGTATCGACGGTATTATCGACTTTTCACCGGGCGATCGTGACGA
The DNA here is from genome assembly GCF_050848685.1 of Shewanella sp. MF08487. Lineage (NCBI taxonomy): Bacteria > Pseudomonadati > Pseudomonadota > Gammaproteobacteria > Alteromonadales > Shewanellaceae > Shewanella > Shewanella sp. MF08487. The sequence goes on along the minus strand of NZ_JBOZPB010000022.1, from coordinate 94,238 downwards.
GCGTCAACACAATTTACGCCGCGCGATTATTAGCAGCGTAGAGGCTGTTGAGCGTGCTGCAATAAATTTTGTGCGTGATTCTAAAGATTTACGTGAACATTATGATCGCAGCTTAATGCGTTTCCTCACACCATCTAAAAACCTGATGGCGTTGGAGCAAAATGCAGAACTGGCTGTGGCCAGCAGCCCGACCAGTCACCATAACCTGTTTGGTAGCGCCTACCGTTATTTGCGTTATTTAACGCTACGTAGCCGTATCCATTCTATTTCGCAAGAGCAATACGGTCGTTTGTCGCGTGCTAGCGTGCCAGAAGGTGACTTGTTGGCACGTATTCAGCAAGAGCAAGATCGTGTGTTCCAAGCTTGGTTATCTAACCCAGATAAACTGGTTTATGACGAAGATTTGAACAAATTGTGGACTACTTTTGTCGCTAAGCGTGACGAAGTCTCTACCGAGCGTAACATGCTGACACGTTTGATTTTGGGTGAACCAAAAGAGAACTATAAAAAAGCACGTAAAGCGCTGTTATTCAACATTAGCTGGTCTTTATACCACCGTTGGAAGAGCAACGCGGCCAACAACTTCAAAGGGCTGATTCAGCACTTAGAAAGCCTGCCAAAGTCGGTGACTCAAGCTAAATGGCCTGAGCTAAATCAACTGACTGTGCTCGATGTGGTGGTGAATGAAGAGCTGCGCGAAGATTTTATTTGGCAATGTCATAACATTCTCATTTTCAACGCCCTGTACGACAACGTTGTTGGCAGCTTAGCGTCAATCGCTAAAGAAGCCATGATGTCTAAAAGTTTGTCACGTAATTCAGTGAACAACCTGTTGCACAAGTCAATTGACCATGCATTGTCGACGCAAGATACCTCGAACGATAAAGCTAAGTTCTATAAGTGGCTCAAGTATTTTATGGGGCAATCGAACCGTGCCGATTTATTGGTACGTGTAGAGCAGTGGAAGAGTGTGGGTTTCCCGCAGCTTAACGACAGTTTATTCGTGGTGCTGACTTACTTCTTTGAACGTTTACTGCCTGAGTATTTTGATAGCGAGAGCGATAACAGTAAATATACTGGCGCAATTAACCCTGTGCGTATCGGTCGTCGTAAAGACTTCTGGAACCGCTTGACTATGGGTTATCAAGATCTGTTAATCCAAAAAGTGCTGCGTGACGAAAAACGTAAAGGCAACATGACGTGGGAAAATGTGGTTAAGCAGTTCTTTACCAATTTTGAAGAGATCAATAGCGACAAGATGTCGGCTAACCTATTGAACTTCCCTGGTTTCCGTTTATCAATTGAAGATGCTTTAGATAAAGGCATTCGTCCTTGTGGTTTGATTACGGGTATTGCCAACTTTAAAGAAAAGGGCCAAAAAGTACGTGTAGGTGTTGCTGTGTCTAACACGGCATTCCAAGCGGGTGCATTTGATATGGCCAGTGCCGAGAAATTCTCAGCATTACTGATCGAGTGTGCTAAGCATAAATTACCTGTGGTGTGCTTTATCAGTTCTGGTGGTATGCAGACTAAAGAAGGTGCTGCGGCACTGTTCTCTATGGCTGTTGTGAACGACCGTATCACACGCTTTATTCGTGATAACGAATTACCAGTACTGATGTTTGGTTTTGGTGACTGTACGGGTGGTGCACAGGCGAGCTTTGTGACTCACCCATTAGTGCAAACCTATTACCTGTCAGGTACTAACATGCCGTTCGCGGGTCAAATGGTGGTACCAGCTTATTTGCCATCTACAGCCACGCTGTCTAACTATCTGTCAAAAGTACCTGGCGCAATGGCGAGCTTAGTGCATAACCCATTTACCGACACTTTAGATAGCCAGCTGGCGGGTATCGATCCTCTGATGCCAATGCCAACGGTTAAAATTAACGACGTGATTATCAATGCACTGTCTACCTTAGTGGTTGAAGCGGCCGTTGAAGAAGAAGTGATCATACAGAACGACCCGCGTAAGTTAATGAAACCCATTAACAAAGTATTGATTCATGCCCGTGGTTGTACTGCAGTGAAACTGATCCGTAAGGCTCACGACAATAATATCAATGTGGTATTAGTCGCGTCTGATCCTGATATGACATCAGTACCTGCAGATATGCTAAAAGACACGGATAAGTTAGTTTGTCTAGGTGGTAACACCTCAGATGAAAGTTACTTAAACGCGTATTCAGTGTTAAGAGTGGCAGATTACGAGCAAGTTGATGCTCTGCATCCAGGTATTGGTTTCTTATCTGAAAGCCCTCAGTTTGCGGCATTATGTGTGAATAACGGCGTTAACTTCGTCGGCCCAAGCGTGCATTCAATGACGACTATGGGTAACAAGTCTAATGCGATTAAGACATCGCAAGCGCAAAATGTGCCTGTTGTACCAGGTTCGCACGGTATTTTGACCAATGCAGAACAAGCGGTGAATGTTGCAACTGAAATCGGCTACCCAGTACTGCTTAAAGCGGTACAAGGTGGTGGCGGTAAAGGTATTCAGGTTGTTAAGCGTCCTGAAGACATGATTGGTTTATTCCAAAAAACCGCGACTGAAGCGGCCGCCGCTTTCGGTAACGGTGACTTGTACCTAGAAAAATATGTGACATCTTTACGTCACATTGAAGTGCAATTACTGCGTGATAAGTTTGGTAATACCAAGGTATTGGGTATTCGTGACTGCTCAGTGCAACGTAATAACCAAAAAGTGGTTGAAGAGTCTGGTTCAACTATGTTGCCAGATGAGCTTAAAAAGCGAGTGTTGGATTATACCCGTGCTTTAGGTGATGCGACCGACTACATGGGCGCGGGTACTGTTGAGTTTATCTATAACTTAGATGCCAATGAAGTTTACTTCATGGAAATGAATACTCGTTTACAGGTTGAGCATCCCGTCACGGAAGCCACTTCAGGTATCGATATCGTTAGCGCGCAGTTTGATATTGCTGCAGGCCGCTCGATTGAAGCGTTAGAGCCAAAAGATATTGGTTATGCGATGGAAGTTCGTGTGACGGCTGAGAAAGCGGCGCTCGATAGCCATGGCATACTGCAGCTCATTCCAAATCCAGGCAAGATCACTGAATGTGTGTTCCCAGAACATCCAGATGTGGAAATCATTTCGATTGCTGCGCCAGGCAAAGAAGTCTCGCCATACTACGATAGCTTGATTGCGCAAATCATCATGCGCGGTGAAAACCGTGAGGATGTGATTAACAAGCTTTATGAATACTTAAACAGCGTAGTGCTAAAAGGTATCGCGACTAACATTCCGCTACTTAAGCTTATTCTGAAAGATGGTACCTTCAACGAAGGCGTTTACGACACTAACTATCTGCCACGCTTAATGGCTGAGCTGGACATTCCTGCATTGATCGCTGAAATGGAAGCTGCTGCTGAAACAGTCGAAGTCGATACTGAGTCACTGCGCGTAGGTGAAAGTAACGAGCTGAAAGTATTAGCCCAAGGCGCTGGTATCTTCTATACCTCTTCTGCACCGGGTGAACCTGACTTCGTTAAAGAAGGTGACATAGTTACGGTCGATCAAACGCTTGCACTGACAGAAGCGATGAAGATGTTCTCGCAAGTGACCTTAGCCGGCTTTAATCGTCAGAGTGCAATCTTGTACCCTGAAGACAAAAAGTATCGTATCGAGCGCATCCTGAACAGTAATGGTCAGCAAGTGTCGCAAGGTGACTTACTGTTCGTGGTATCACCCGTCGAAGAGTAAACCTTAGCGGTTAACGAGACAGATGAGTTTGAACATACCCGCCAATGGCGGGTATTTTTTTACATAAATCTGATAAACGTGACCTTTAAGTTTAATACAATGCTTAAGGCTATAAACGCAGAATGTGAATGCCAAATTTAAAGGCATGCAGGCCGATTATTTATTAACAAACAAGCATTAGTTTGGCGCGGATTATGGGAGGTGATTTTGAGGTATTAAGCGCGGTTATCTAAGCCGCTTACTTGCCGTTTTATTGTTAGTCCATAGTGCTTATGACGATATTTTTTAACGTATTACCGTTGGAAGTCGTTAAAAAATGTCATTATTAACGCATGTCAGGCTTTTTTAATGGCTTTTATTTTAAGGTTAAAAAATAAGCTGAAGTGTTTTACTTATTTGTTTTAACTTATATTTACGGGCATTTTGCTAAATTATTACGTGACTTTGTCGTGAAAAAGTACTCTAGCCATTTGCGCCGAGCAGGGTTCCAATTTACAATATGCGCCTAAATAATCTGATGTGCGGTGTGTCGGTGTTTGTCGCATACTCCGTCTACTCCTTAAACTACTCATTTAAAGTTGAATCATGACCGAATTATCCAAATACAGAAACATTGGTATCTTCGCTCACGTTGACGCGGGTAAAACCACGACCACCGAGCGTATCCTTAAGCTAACAGGCCGAATTCATAAAGCCGGTGAGACTCACGATGGTGAATCTACAACTGACTTCATGGTACAGGAAGCTGAGCGCGGTATTACCATTCAGTCTGCTGCTGTAAGCTGCTTCTGGAAAGACCACCGTTTCAACGTTATCGATACACCAGGACACGTTGACTTCACCGTTGAAGTTTACCGTTCTCTGAAAGTGCTTGATGGCGGTATCGGTGTATTCTGCGGTAGCGGCGGCGTAGAGCCTCAGTCAGAAACTAACTGGCGCTATGCGAACGACTCAGAAGTTGCTCGTATCATCTTCGTAAACAAGTTAGACCGTATCGGTGCTGACTTCCTACGTGTTGTTAAGCAAACTAAAGACGTATTAGCGGCAAACCCACTGGTTATGGTTCTACCAATTGGCGTTGAAGACGAATTTAAAGGCGTGGTTGATCTATTAACTCGTCAAGCTTATGTATGGGATGACTCAGGTCTTCCAGAAAACTTCAGCATTCAAGATGTCCCTGCTGACATGGTTGATATAGTTGAAGAATACCGTGAAATGTTAATCGAAACTGCTGTTGAGCAAGACGATGCAATCATGGAAGCTTACATGGAAGGCGAAGAGCCATCTATTGAAGACATTAAGCGTTGTATCCGTATTGGTACACGTACTATGGCGTTGTTCCCAACATACTGTGGTTCTGCCTTTAAAAACAAAGGTATGCAACTCATTCTTGATGCAGTTGTTGATTACCTGCCATCACCAGAAGAAGTTGATCCACAGCCTCTGACTGATGAAGAAGGTAATGAAACTGGCGAGTTTGCTATCGTTTCTGCTGACTTACCGTTAAAAGCGTTAGCGTTCAAAATTATGGATGACCGTTTCGGCGCCCTGACTTTCGTACGTATTTACTCTGGCCGTTTGAAGAAGGGTGACACCATCCTGAACAGCGCAACGGGTAAAACTGAACGTATCGGCCGTATGTGCGAAATGCACGCTGACGACCGTATCGAAATTGAATCTGCTCAAGCTGGCGACATTATCGCTATCGTGGGTATGAAGAACGTTCAAACAGGTCACACTTTATGTGACGTGAAACACCCATGTACTCTTGAGGCTATGGTGTTCCCTGAGCCAGTAATCTCTATTGCTGTTGCGCCAAAAGATAAAGGCGGCAGTGAGAAAATGGGTGTGGCTATCGGTAAGATGATCGCTGAAGATCCATCATTCCGCGTAGAAACTGACGAAGATTCAGGTGAAACCATCCTTAAAGGTATGGGCGAACTTCACTTAGATATTAAAGTAGACATTTTACGTCGTACTTATGGTGTTGAGTTGATTGTAGGTGAGCCACAAGTTGCTTACCGTGAAACCATTACTCAAATGGTTGAAGATCAATACACACACAAGAAACAATCTGGTGGTTCTGGTCAGTTCGGTAAAATCGAATATATCATCCGTCCAGGTGAAGCAAACACTGGTTTTGTGTTCAAATCTACAGTTGTTGGTGGTAGCGTTCCGAAGGAATTCTGGCCAGCAGTTGAGAAAGGTTTCGCGAGCATGATGAGCACAGGTACTATCGCTGGCTTCCCAGTGTTAGACGTTGAGTTCGAATTAACTGACGGTGCTTTCCACGCAGTTGACTCATCAGCTATCGCGTTCGAAATCGCTGCTAAAGGCGCTTTCCGTCAGTCAATACCTAAAGCTAAACCACAACTTCTTGAGCCAATCATGAAAGTTGACGTGTTCAGCCCAGATGACAACGTAGGTGACGTAATCGGTGACTTAAACCGTCGTCGTGGCATGATCAAAGACCAAGTTGCTGGTGTAACGGGTGTTCGTGTTAAAGCTGACGTACCGTTATCAGAAATGTTCGGTTATATCGGTACACTACGTACAATGACTTCTGGTCGTGGTCAGTTCTCTATGGAGTTCTCACACTACAGCCAATGTCCAGCTAGCGTATCTGAAAAAGTTGTAACTCAGGTTAAAGAACGTAAGGCTGCTGAAGCTAAGAAGTAATTCTTGCCTCCTATTAGCTAATTTAGTTAGCTAATAAAAACCGCTGTTGGCCCTTAGGCTTACAGCGGTTTTTTTATGGATGACATTCCGCTAAATCGTTTACGACTAATGACCAAGTTCAACCTTGACCCTGTTTATCATAACGTCTGTTGTCGTGCGACTTCTCAACGCTCAATTTTTTGTTTGCTCAATTCCAGTAAAGCATTAGCCGCTGGGGTCAAGGGTAAATTTTGCCGCCAAATAAGCGCGAGATCCCATGTCATGGCGGGATGCATCGGTTTAAAAATTAATTTACTGGCGCTTAATCGGTTACAAATAGGCTCAGGTAAAATGGCGACACCCATGTCTGCTTCAACCATAGCGGCAAGAAAATCCCATTGGCCACTGCGAAAGGCGATATTAAGCTGAACACCTGCTTTGCGGCTGAGGCGATTAATCAGTTTAGCGAGGGAAAAATCTTCGTTATAGAGAATGAAAGGATAGGGTTCAAAGTCCTGCCAATTTAAGTGGTCTCTCTCGGCTAAGGGATGCCCTTCAGGCACACAAGCAAGCAAAGGATACTTAGTCAGTGGTTGATTGACGAGCTGTGCCTCATGGGTTGTTGGTAGCGCGGTAAAGGCGATATCGAGACTGTTGTTGAGCAGGGCTTGTTCGCAGCCAAATCCACCGTACTCATACATTTGCAGTTCAACTCCAGGATAACGCTTACGATAGCTCGTCAGTAAACCAATAATAAGGCTACTCATCATCGGGCACACACCTAGACGCAGACGCCCAGATTTTAGGCCGCTGAGGTTACTCATGTCTTCCTGCAATCTATGCCATTGGCCTAGAATTTCCCGTGCACTGTGTTCAAATAGCTGTCCTGCTTGAGTTAACACTACCTTCTGGTTATTACGGATGAGCAAGGTTTCGCCTAGACTTTCTTCCAGCCTTTGGATCATTTTGCTCAGTGTGGGCTGGGTAATAAAACATTTTTGCGCGGCGCGGGTAAAGTTTTCGGTTTCCACTAAGGTTAGAAAACACTGTAAGGTCTTGATTGGAATATTCATGCTTAAATGGAATCCATATTATGGAGTTTATTCATTTTACTAATCATGGCTCAAGTATTACTTTGACCTTGTTAACAAAACAGGGGAATACCGATGAAATCCACTTCAAGTTTATGGGTGAGTGCTTTGTGGCAGGCAGCTATGCCTGTGGCAAAAGAGGTGCAAACAGCAAAAGTGGCGCAAGTCATTAAAGCGGCTCCGGTGAGTGTTTTGCATAAAGCAAAACAACAAGTCAACCCAGCCTAGGCTGGGTTTTATTTTTCTGCTTTTGATTCAAAGTGCATTTTTATTCCTCATAGCTCTGACTTCGTCTTTTAAAACCCCACGTAATCTTCCCTTCTCGATAATTAGCGCGGTGCTAGGTGTTTTTAACCTGCAATGAAATTAGCTATATCTATCTTTGATTTTACTTACTCGAACACTGACTAGCGTACTGCTAAGTAGCTACTTTAATAGGGGAGCTAAATAGCAAAAAGCCACCCTAATCAATTCGGGTGGCTTGGCTCTGCAGGGGAGTGTGGTTTATTTGCCGGAGAATTGATTCTCGACGAGTGGTTGCTTATTTTCGGCCTGAGCGACATGGCATTGAGTACAGAAATAGTTATGCCCGTTAACGGTGCCTTTATCATCAATCACATGGGACTTAGCTACTGGCGTGGCTTTCATGCGTTTTGCCTTGTCCCAACTATGGCAGCTTAAACAGCCATTTTTATCTAAGGTGATCTTGTAATCGTCCTTATGCGGGATGAGCGGTGGTTGCTCGCTAAAACTGCGCTCAATGGCGGTGCCGCGACTGGGATAAATCGCCATGGCATCGGCTGGGCGAATGTCGGTGATCGCCATGTTTCCTGCGAGGGATTGAATATTAACGGGTGCTGCGTTGGAGTCGGTTTGCTGACCTGAACAGCCGGTAATGGCGACGAGTAACGCAGTTAAGGTGAGTATTTTTCTCATTGGTTATTCTCCGCCTTGAAGACTTTCACTGGGCATTTTTTAAAGTCAGTTTCTTTTGACAGGGGATCGGTCGCATCCAATATCAGTTTGTTGACTAACTGGCGCGCATCGAAGAAAGGCATAAATACCACGCCGCGTGGTGGTTTATTGCGACCTTTGGTTTCAACACGTGTTTTAAGTTCACCGCGTGGCGATGCTACAACGACTTCGTCACCGCGTTGCAGGCCGCGAGCTTTGGCATCTTCTGGGTGCATAAATATCTGTGCATCAGGATAGGCGCGATAAAGCTCGGGTACGCGAGCTGTCATTGAACCTGTATGCCAGTGTTCTAACACCCGGCCAGTCGACATCCATAGATCGTATTCTTCATTCGGCTCTTCGGCGGCAGGCTCGTAGGGCAGGGCGAAGATCACCGCTTTACCATCGGGTTTGCCATAAAACTTAAAGCCTTCACCCGCTTTAACGTAAGGATCGCTTCCTTCCACAAAACGGCGCAGGGTTTCTTTGCCGTTAACCACAGGCCAACGTAGGCCACGAGTTTCGTGGTAACGGTCAAAATCGGCTAAGTCATGGCCATGGCCGCGGCCAAAGGTGGCATATTCTTCGAAAATACCCTTTTGCAGATAAAAACCAAAGTGTTCACTCTCATCGTTGAGCTCAGCTTTGCAATCTGAGGTGGGAAACTTGTCGATCACGCCATTGGCGAACAACACTTCATAAAGGGTTTTATCCGCGTATTCAGGTTGCTTAGCAATGAGCTCGGCAGGCCAGACTTCGGACACTTTAAAGCGTTTAGAAAACTCGACTAATTGCCATAAATCTGAGGTCGCGCCTTCGGGGGCTTTAACCTGTTGGTGCCACATATGGGTACGGCGCTCGGCATTACCATAGGCGCCTTCTTTTTCAACCCACATTGCCGTTGGCAAAATTAAGTCTGCCGCCATTGCGGTGATAGTGGGATAAGGATCTGAAACCACGATAAAGTTTTCTGGATTACGGAAGCCCGGATAAATCTCTTCGTTGATATTAGCGCCCGCCTGCATGTTATTGGTACACATGGTCCAGTAGCAGTTGAGTTTGCCGTCTTTGAGCATTCGACTCTGTTGCACAGCGTGGAAACCTGGCTTAGGCGGAATGGTGCCCTCAGGTAGTTGCCATATTTTTTCAGTGATAGCGCGATGTTTCTCGTTAGTCACTTCCATGTCGGCGGGTAAACGATGTGAGAAAGTACCGACTTCACGGGCGGTGCCGCAGGCTGATGGTTGCCCCGTTAATGAGAATGGACTGTTACCTGGAGTGGCAATTTTACCTGTGAGTAAGTGGATGTTGTAGAGCATATTGTTCGCCCATACGCCACGAACATGTTGGTTGATGCCCATGGTCCACAGACTCATGACTTTAACGTTAGGATCGGCATAGGCTTTTGCTAAGGTTTGCAGTTTTGCAGGTTCAACACCACTCATCTGAGCCGCATATTCTAGCGTATAGGTGCTAACAAATTTGGCATACTCATCAAAACTAATCGGCTTAGATTTGCCACTACCAGGATTTTTTGCTTTTTGTTCGAGTGGGTGTTCTGGGCGTAGGCCATAACCAATATCGGTGTCACCTAAGGCAAAGTTAGTGTGCTTAGTAACGAAGTCAGTATTGACTGCATTGTTTTGAATGATGTAATTGGCGATAAAATTAAGGATCACTAAGTCCGATTGTGGTCGAAAAACCATAGGGTTATCGGCTAAGTCGAAGCTACGATTCTCGAAGGTAGACAATACATGCACACGCGACGTAGGGCTGCTTAAACGTCTATCTGTGATACGCGCCCACAGGATAGGATGCATTTCGGCCATGTTCGCGCCCCAGAGTACAAACTGGTCAGCAGCTTCTAAATCATCATAACAACCCATGGGCTCGTCAATACCGAAGGTACGCATAAAACCGCCCACGGCAGATGCCATACAGTGGCGCGCATTGGGGTCGATATTGTTAGTGAGAAAGCCTGCTTTGTGGAGTTTAGAGGCGGCATAACCTTCCCAAATTGTCCACTGACCTGAGCCAAACATACCCACAGAGGTGGGGCCTTTGGTGGCGATACTGTGTTTCCATTTAGTGGCCATGGTATCGAAGGCTATATCCCAGCTCACAGGAGTAAACTCGCCTTCTTTATGGTATTTACCGTCTTTCATCCGTAGTAATGGCGTGGTTAATCTGTCTTTGCCATACATGATTTTTGATAAAAAATACCCTTTGATACAGTTAAGACCACGGTTGACTGGGCTTTCTGGATCGCCCTTAGTGGCAATGACTTTACCCGCTTTAGTACCAACTAACACACTACAGCCAACACCACAAAAGCGGCACGGAGCTTTATCCCATTTGATATTGTCGGGTTGCTCTGCAGCTTCAACCATTTTAATGGGAAGCGTTATGCCAACGGCGGTCGCAGCGGCAACTGCTGCGTTAGCCTTGAGAAACTCGCGGCGATTTATGCTCATAATCTTTCCTCACTCTTTTGCGCTAAGGTTCAGCTTACTGATATATCAAACGGGTAGATAACACGCTGGATAGGGATGAATAGGCTTTAATGTTGGCGAGTGTAGACCGCATAAATAGTGTGTGAATACCTCTGAAGAGGTATTGAAAGTGATAGTCGATCCGGATCAACTTTTCGCCAGTGATCTAACTCTCAGTTTGGAATGTAAGCCGTGAATTTTATCATCGATGGAAGTGGCTTTAATAATGATGTAGAGATAAACGCTGTGCTTAATAAGTGGTGTAATCACGGATGATACTGACTACAACACATAAACTGGATAATATATTTTGTTGATAGCAGTTAGTTGGATATACATTTCTTTACCGTCGCAATGACGCCATATCAGTCAAAGTTATATTCTATTAATACGATTTTTAATCAGCACTGATAAAGCCATGGTGCAATGTTAGTTATCGTTGCTTGTTTCTTCATCTATCATTAAAAAATCACCCGTTATAAGGCATTACTCTTAGCGGCTAAGGGAGTATAGGTTTACACTAGTGTACTTTTGTAAACTTGATCACAGTTTATGTGTACTTCGTGAGCACGATCGTCAGTATTTATTCGCGCAAACATAATCAAGTGATATTTATAAAGGGAATATGAGGTTTTTGCCTCGTCTTTTTACCATCAAAAACCAAAAATTTATGAGGCAATGTAATATGCGTAAACGCAGTTTATATAGCGTGTTTATTGCTGCTATCGTCGTTGTGGGCGCTTTTAGCATTTATGCTTGGCATCCATCGATGGCACCGATAACGCCACCCGTGAAAGAACAGTTTTCTGCAGATGTGATTGCGCAAGGTAAAGTGCTGGCCGCTGCCGGTTACTGTAGTACTTGCCATACCACTCCAGGTGGATCTCCGTATGCAGGTAATTACGAAATGCACACCGATTTCGGCACTATCTACTCTAGTAATATTACCCCTGACGTTCAGACCGGTATCGGCAATTGGTCAGAAGAAGCATTTATTCGTGCGATGCGAACTGGCGTGAGCCGTGATGGGCACCACTTGCTGCCAGCATTTCCATACGAGCATTTTAATAAGATGACGGATGAAGATATTAAGGCGGTTTATGCTTATATCATGTCGTCAGTCCCCGCTGTTAGTCAGCAAAAAATCGATAACGGTATCCCGTTCCCACTTAATATTCGTTTCTTGCAGTCGGGTTGGAAACTGTTGTTTGCCGACACCAGCCCATTTGAACCGCAAGCCGATGAATCCGCAGAATGGAACCGTGGTGCTTATCTCGCACAAGGCGTTGCTCACTGCGGGGCATGTCATACACCACGTAATGCGCTTGGTGGTGAAAAACGTGACCAGATGTATAGCGGAGCCGCTATTGATGGCTGGATTGCGCCATCGTTGACCACGAGCAGTAAAGCACCATTGAAGTGGCGCGCTGATGATTTTAATGAGTACCTACGTACTGGTAATTCTTCTTTCCACGGTAGTGCAGCAGGCCCGATGGCGCCAGTTGTGCATGCAGGTCTATCGGCCCTGTCTGATAGTGATCTCAAAGCGATTAGTGTTTATTTTGGCGCACTTGCGGGCAATCACAGTGATAATCCTGCCAGTAGCCCGGCGCTTAAAGCGGCTCTAGAGTCACAACAACTGCCTGATCCGCGTATTGATAATGGTGCTCGCTTATATGCGATTTCTTGTCAGTCGTGCCATTACAGTAGTAGCGAGCTTAACAAGGGGCGCCCACTACTGGCATTAGGCAGTGCACTGCATTTGGATGATCCTACGAATCTTATCAATGTCACACTTGACGGCTTCCGTGCTAATCAAGGTATCACTGGGGTGGTTATGCCCGCGTTCCGTGACGCATTATCGGATGAAGATATAACTGCGATTGCAACCTATCTACGTCAATCTGCCGGTGAACAACCTTGGCCTAACCTAAAACAAAAAGTGGCTGAGATCCGTCTTCAACCACGCTTTGAACATTAATCACGGGAGAAGTGAGCAATGGCTAAATTTATTTTGAATGGCAAGCCTGTGGCTGCCGATGTAGACGGAGAAACCCCGCTGTTGTGGGTTATCCGTGATGAACTGGATATGACAGGCACCAAATTTGGTTGCGGTATTGGCACTTGTGGAGCCTGTACTGTGCATGTTGGTGGCCGGGCGACGCGCTCTTGTGTGACGCCTATATCTGCCGTTGAAGGTGCCAGTATTACCACGATTGAAGGCTTATCTGAAACAGGGGCTCACCCACTGCAGATTTCTTGGCAGAAACATCAGGTACCACAATGTGGTTACTGTCAGTCAGGGCAAATTATGCAGGCTGCGGCGCTGTTGAAAGATATTCCACAGCCAACAGATGCAGAGATTGATGCAGTAATGAGTGGTAATCTTTGCCGCTGTATGACCTATGTGCGTATTCGCGAAGCGATTCACGAAGCTGCTGATTCAATGAAGGAGGCCAGCCATGTCAAGATTGCCTAATAGAAATAAAGATTCTGGCATGACACGCCGAGGTTTTTTAATTGCGATGACCGCAGTGGGTGTGAGTTTTGGTTTTCCGCGTACGTCTTGGAGTGCGATGGACCCTGCTACTGAAAGTGGGGCACTATTACCTGATAACGGCTCGCTGTATGAACCATCATTATGGTATTCGATTGATGCTAAAGGCAAAATCAAGGTCAACATTATTCGCGCCGAAATGGGTCAGCATGTGGGTACCTCCATCGCTCGCATTTTAGCCGATGAGCTGGAAGCCAACTGGGACGATGTAGAAATTGTCCACGTTGATAGTCATAAAAAATGGGGCTTAATGGTTACAGGTGGCAGCTGGTCTGTGTCACAAAGTTGGTCAGTATACCGTCAGGCAGGTGCTGCGGGTCGCACTGCATTACTTGAGGCGGCTGCCAAAAAATGGGCTGTACCTGTGGGTAAATGCCACGCCAGTAACGGCAAAGTTATCTGTGGTAACAAAGAGATAAGTTATGGTGATCTTATTGCCGCAGGAGTCAATCGCCAGTTCACTGAAGCAGAGCTTAAAGCGCTACCGCTTAAGCCTAATGACGATTTGAAATTAGTCGGCAAGCAGGTAACGTCGCTCGATATCAGCAATAAAACTACCGGTAAGACCGTATTTGGTATTGATGCCAAAATCGACGGTATGGTTTACGCTGCCCCTATTTTGCCGCCGACTCGTTATGGCTCAACTGTGACGGCAATGGATGACTCGGCTGCCAAAGCAGTTAAAGGTTATCAGCAAACATTAGTGCTTGAAGATCCAAGTCAGACGGTACCTGGTTGGCTTGTTGTTATTGCTGACAGTTATTACGCCGCGCATAAAGCTGCTGCATTAGTCAAAGTCAGTTGGCAAGCAGGCGCTGCGGCAAATGTGTCAGAGGTCGATATTATCAACCACGGCCGCGAGCTGCTAAAAGACAGCAGTAAAGGCGCCATTCTTGATACGGGCGATGTCAATACTGAGCCAGTATTTAGCCAAGCTGCATCGACTATTGAGTCTGAATATCTGACCAGCACTGTGTTACACGCGCAGATGGAACCGCTCAATGCGCTGGTATTTCAGAACGAAGACGGTATATGGGAAATCCACTCAGGTTGTCAGTGGCAGTCGTTAACGACCTCGGTATTGGCAGCAGCCCTTGGTGTCGCTGAAGATAACATTCTTATTCGCGCTTATATGCTTGGTGGTGGTTTTGGTCGTCGTCTTAACGGTGACTACACAGTGCCTGCCGCGCTGGTGTCTAAAGCTCTGGGCGGTAAGCCGGTTAAGTTGGTGTTTACGCGCGCACAAGATTTGCAGTTTGATAGTCCGCGATCGGCTTCTGTGCAACAACTGAAAATGGCCTTTAACGCCGATAAAACTGTTATTGCAATGGAACATCATGCCACTGCGGGTTGGCCGACCGAGGTGATGATCCCTGTCTTTATGCCTAAAGGGGTTAATGGCCAATCGTTTGATCCATTCTCTATTGCTGGCGCCGATCATTGGTACAGTGTTGGCGCACAAAAGGTGCGGGCAGTCTCTAACGATCTTGCTAACGCCTCATTCCGTCCCGGTTGGTTGCGTTCAGTCGGCCCTGGCTGGACCAATTGGGCGCTCGAAAGCTTTATGGATGAAGCCGCGCACCATGCGGGTAAAGATCCCTTGGCATTTCGTTTAGCACTGTTGACCGCTCAAGGCCGTAATGCTGGCAGCGGCCCTATTGCCTCTGGTGGCGCCGCGCGCCAAGCTGCGGTATTGCAAAAAGCTGCCGAGATGATTGGTTGGGGTACTGCTTTGCCTGAAGGCAGTGGTATGGGGATAGCATCGACCTTTGGACAAGAGCGTGATATGCCCACTTGGGTTGCCGTTGCTGCGCAAGTTCGAGTTGATAAAAGCACTGGACTTGTACATGTAGAAAAACTGCAAGTGGTCGTGGATGCGGGCATTATCGTTGATCCCAATGGTGCGCAAGCCCAGTGTCAGGGCGCTGCTCTTTGGGGATTGTCGATGGCACTGTACGAAGGTACTGAGTTGGTTAATGGCAAGTTCAAAGATTCAAACTTTGATAGCTATACACCACTACGTATTGGCCAAACGCCTGAGGTAAATATTGAATTTATCACCAGCTCCTATGCTCCATCAGGCTTGGGCGAACCGGCCGTCACACCCGTTGCGCCCGCCATTGCTAATGCGATTTATCAAGCCATTGGTGTGCGTCTTCGTAAGCTGCCCATGACTGCGAATGATGTTAAAGCCGCATTGATTAAAGCGTAACCCTAAAGGCCCGTTTTTTAATGCGGGCCTTATTTATATTCTTATGAAGTCAGCGGTAGCGTTAACGCCGTTTACTTGTCGTTGCAGGAACTGTTCATGTCGTATCTCTCCCAACCATTAGATGCCAAAGTACTACAACAAGCCGCAATTTGGGTGCAATCCAGCCCAGTATGGCTTTGTACCGTGCTGCATACTTGGGGTTCATCACCGCGTTCACCAGGCTCCTTATTGGTGGCTATGCAAGATGGGCGACAAGTGGGCTCCTTGTCTGGCGGTTGTGTGGAAGATCATTTTATTCGCGAGATAGCGAAAGGTCGCTGGCAACAACTCAGTCAAGTGATCCGTTATGGCGATGGCGAACTGGCTCCCGATGTTTCGCTACCTTGTGGGGGTATTTTAGAGATATTGGTGGAGTATCTGCCGGCAAGCGAACTGAGCGTGATATATCTACAGCAGCAGCTTCAAGCCGTGCAAGGTTATCAAGCTATGCGTAAACAACTGCGATTGCCTGAAGCCTGTAGCGCGATAGTGCCCGAAGAGTTAACTGGGACTACCGCTATTTGTTACCAACATCCCGACATTGAAATTCGTATCGCCGCCGCGCCGCGCCTGTTAGTGGCCGGTTACTCACCTGTAGCGCATTACTGTTTAGAGTTTGCCCATGCTTTGGGGTTTGAAACTGTGCTGTTGGAACCCCGTGAAAATGTATTGGCAACGCTGGCTGAGCAATGCCCACCCAATACGAATGTGATCAACAGCTTTCCTGCAAAATATCTGGAACAACATGGCTGCCATTCTAATACTGCGATAGTCGCCCTGACTCACGATCCGCGCATGGATGACTTAACGATGATGGAAGCGGTTAACACCCCCGCATTTTATATCGGGGCTATGGGTTCAACACGTAACAGTGCCAAACGCCGTGAACGTTTAGAACGCATTGGCGAGCTGACAAAAGACCAGTTATCACGTATTCATGCACCGATAGGATTAGCTATTGGCAGTAAAACTCCGGCAGAAATTGCCCTAGCGATATTAGCCGATATTGTGCGAGTCAAAAATCTGGGCACTGCTTCAACCCGCCCCTTGCTACAGGGTACGTTAGATCAACAGCTAAATATCGATGCTGACGTCGGCTCTAGCTGCATGATCTAATTGTTTTTAGATGCCCCAAAGTTTGTCATTCACTCAATATCCCGTCAGTTCCATATACCCCGTGCCAGTATGGCTGCCAGAGAGCTGTACTGGGCCTTCCCAGTAGGGCGTCGATAATGGCATGGCGCTATTAGGGTTAAGTGGGGTGATAGTGAGATTGATATTCTCGCTGGGAATTTTAACCTGCCAACTGACGGGGTAATCGCCATTGACGGTATATTGCCATTTGAGCGGCGTCATCTGAATGTCATTGGGGTTGTCGGTGGAATTGATATTACGCCCCGTGCCATCAGCAAACATTCTTCTGGCGCTATAAAATGCCGAGATAGGGGTATTTGTGGTGGCCTCTGTTGGTGATTGATCCCGTAACTGAAACAACATCAGCGTCGATCCATCGTTTAACCTGAGCGCGAACCAATCCCAACCTTGTTGCGTTTTAGTGAGGAACTGCGAACTCCATTCCCTGTCGAGCCAGCCTTGACCCGTCACTCGCTCAACTTTGCCATTACGGCTAATTTCACCGCTGATTTCAATAAAGGGTTGGCTGTAATAGTAAGATGCCACTTGTCCGTCGCGGCTTTTGAGGCTATAGCCGTTATCGCCTTGGTATTGCAGTGGCGCTTGGCTATTCAGCTTTAGTTGATAGCTAAAGTCAGGGTTTTCCACCGTTAATGTGGCGGGGAATAAGGCATTAGTCTCGCTCTGCCAGCGCCAGTTATCGAGGCGTATTTGATAGGGGCTTAATGTTACATCGGCAAACTCGTTATGACGGCGTGACCATTTTTCGTGGGCAAGGTGAGTCGTACTTGAAGTGAGTGCGCTGTGGGCCAAATACAGTTGGTCTGTAGCCCAAGTGGATTTGTCTTTAGGCAGCGTATCTTTTATTGATTGCTTGGACGATTTAAGGGCAACTCTAAATTGTGTCCATTGGGCACCGAGTTGCTCTCCTTTTTCGGTAGTTAAATTAGCCGTCAGATACCACCATTCTTGTCGAAAACCATTATGTGTTAAGTGATCGCGTGGGAATTCAAATTTATAGCCAGGAACGACCGGGGTGTATGCCAGATCATCTTGAGTACCCGAGGTATTCCCTACCACATTAGCCATCGATTTTGGCTGACTACTTTGCGTCGATGGTGCTTTACCGCAGCCGCCGATAAGCATTAAGCCAATAGCGGCCCATAACATACGCTTCAAATTAAGAGCCTTCATCACAGGGTCTCCTGTTGCAGACTGGCGACGAGAGGTTTGCGGGTTTGCCAATACAGTGGCAAGAGCACGGCTAATGTACACGTGGCTAAAGCAATCAATATGGCATGGCCATAGGCTTGCCAATCCCAAATCATTTTTATCGTCCAACCAAAGGCTTGCAAGGTGATCTTGTTAATCAGCAAGTAGCCTAACAGTGCGCCCGTTGGCATAGCTAGCAAGCAAGTGATCAGTACTACAATCAGCATCTGCATAAACACCATGCCGCGCAGCGCATTACGACTCACGCCGAGGGAATACAGCCGTGCTAGTGGCGCTTGCCTTGCCTGCGTCAACATTAAGCAGGCACTAAAAAGGCCAATAGCAGCAACAATCAGCGTCAAACTATTCAGCACTAAGGTAATGGAAAAAGTTCGTTTAAACATGGCGATAGCTTGAGTTTTAATCTTGGTTTGGCTGTAAATTTGTGCCTGGGATAAGCCTAGCTCGGCCGCCAATTCAACTTGGAGTTGGTCAAGCGCTGTCTCAGTGATTTTACTGCCTTGCTTATCACCGTGAAAACTCGCCGCCAAGCTGATGGGCAGTAGCGGCAATTGCGCTTGTTGCCAAAGTGGCTGGCTAATAATGACCTCGTTGCGGGTATTACCATGGTCATAATAAATACCGCCGATAATTGCTTGGCTGTTACCGGTTTTTGCGAGGGCATTTAATGACACATTGTCACCCAGTTTAAGCTGGTATTTGAGGGCAAGGGGTTCACTCACCAAAATAACGTGGGCGTTAAAGTAGGATTGCCACAGTGTTGGTAGGCTTTCCTTTAGGGCGCTGGTGTGGCGAACAGAATAATCATCGCGGCTGAGTAGACTGACGGGAATCGTCTGTTCGCTCGCATTCTCTGTAGATGCAGGCAGTGAAAGTTCGGCTTCAATTTGCCACTGTTGATAAAGGCCGCTGACTCTAGGGTCATGCATCAGCTGGGTTTGTATGGTATCGATGCGCTGACTCGGTGGACGAATATAAAGATCGGCATGTAAGCGGGTCTCTAACCAAGTGCGCAGGGTTTGTTCAAAACTGCCAACGAGCGTGTTCATCGACACATTGGCGCTTAGCGCCAGCAAGATTGCCATCATAGCTAAGGAGAGCGGCGCGATAAGCTCGCGGGTTTCGGCGAGTAGATATTGCCATAATCCAGGGCGTGCCAAGGGCATTAAGGCGCTGACGCCCCAATGTAATAGTTGTGGCAACAGTAGCGGGATAGCGATAGTGACGATACCGAGTAATACTAAGCTGATGTTATAGCTTTGGCTGAAGGGAAACAGCAACGCTGCTATGCCCAACAGACCACAAGCTGAGGCAAATTGAATACTATGAGTTTTGCGATGCGCCTGCATCTGCTGATAACGATTCGCCCCTTGTGCCAGTGCTTGGCGCGTGAGATCTCGATATAACGGTAAACAAGCGGCGAGGGCGGCGGCTAAGGTGAGGGCAATCGCTTCAAAAAGCCAAGTCCATTGCCAAATCCCGGGCAGCAAGTGGGCACCATACATTTGCTCTAAGGTCATGGCGACCATAGGTTGCAGCCAGTGGCTAAGCTGTAAACCACTGATAAAGCCCAAACTTGAGCCTATAACCACCAGCAAGACTAATTCAAGCATCAGCGCTGTCATTAAGGCGCGGCGCTCGATCCCCTGTTGCAGTAACTGCACTAACAGTTTTTGTCGTTTCATTAGGCTGTAGCGCACACCGTTGTAAGCGATAAACAGGCCGACAACGAAGGCTAACATGCTCATGGCATTGAGATTAAGGTGAAAGCTGCGGGTCAGCGCTATCAAGGCTTGGCCTTGATCTTGTTGGCTAAAACTGGCCTTTTGCGGCGTGATGCCCAAGGCATCGAGCTGGGATTTTAGTTGAGGTAGGTCTGCTCGTTCACTGAACATAGCGATATAACTGAGCTGGCCTTGCATGTTCAGTAATTGCTGGGCGAGGGAGATATCTGCCAAAATGGCACTGCCCAGACCAAAACTGTCATCAATATTAATGACGTCTAAGCTGCTATTTTCTAAAATAAGTTTACCATCTGGCGCCACTTTAGCGGCGAGACTTTGGCTCATGATTACTGTGGGCGCGCCGCTCAGTAGCTCGGCAAGTGGTAAGTCATTTATCTGCGGCGAGGAGGTGAGCGACGTTTCACTCGAGCCACTATTTCTGGATTGTTGTAGTGTTAATGCGGCAATCAGATCGCTACCTTCCAATTGCCAGAACTGCCCGTTTTTACCGCTTATTTTTCCATTCACCACGGCGAGACTTTGACTTAATCCGGCTGTTCTTAAGGCAAAATAAACTGACTCATTTAAGCTGTTTTCCCCAAGTGGCGGCGTAAGTAGCACATCTGCACGCTGGCTCAAAAGCTCAGTTGCGTCGCTATAACTGCGCACCGCATTATCGTTGGTCGCTTTTACCCCAATCAGCAGCGTCACAGCTAAGGCTATACCGAGCAAAATGGCGCCGGCTTGTAATGGCGCATGGCGGTAATGAGCAATAAAGACCTTTAGGCTGAGCCAGGTTAGGGTAAGCGAACGTGACTCAAGTTTTGTTGGAGCCGCCTTAGTGAGCTGTTTATTTTTCATAGATAGCCACTGCGCCTTGGGATAAATGCCAGCGTTTTTGCATAAAAGCGGCGCACTCTTCACTGTGGGTAACCATTAAGATGCTGGTTTGGCTTTCCTGAGCCAGTTCACACAGCAGTGCCATCACTTGTTTACCCGACACATCATCTAAATTACCTGTGGGTTCGTCGGCTAATAGCAGAGTCGGTTTATGAGCTAAGGCGCGAGCTATGGCGACCCGCTGTTGTTGACCGCCAGATAGCGCCTCAACCTGTCGATGC
The DNA here is from genome assembly GCF_050848685.1 of Shewanella sp. MF08487. Classification (NCBI taxonomy): domain Bacteria; kingdom Pseudomonadati; phylum Pseudomonadota; class Gammaproteobacteria; order Alteromonadales; family Shewanellaceae; genus Shewanella; species Shewanella sp. MF08487. The sequence continues at coordinate 73,299 of NZ_JBOZPB010000022.1, read as the reverse complement.
AGTAGTGGGAGTAGTCCGAGTTTTTCAACCAGATAATCGCACCAAGCTGACCATGGCTGCGCCGTTAAACTTAAGGGAAAGGCAATATTATCTTTGACGTTGAGTGGCGTGAGTAAATTAAATTGTTGAAAAACCACCCCTAAAGAATGGCGTCTGAAATGGCTCCAATCTTTATCCTGCCAATGTGATGTGGACGCTTGGTTGAGTAAAATCTCTCCTGAGTCTGGCATTTCAAAACCAGCAATCAAGTTGAGTAAGGTGCTCTTACCGCTGCCGCTGGGGCCTGTGAGGGCGACGGTATCGCCTCGATTAATTTGCAGGTCGACCGCTTGCAGTACCTGATGATATTGCTCGCCATCGCGAAAGCCCTTAGTAACTTGGTTAAGTTTAGCGACGTCGGCCATTGAGCCACTCCTTCATATCCATTGGCAGTGTGTGAGGTAAGCCGTTTTGTAAGTATGGTGATAACTTAGCATTGCAATCTCATGTTTAACATAAAGCATTTTCTATTCAGATAGATACTGATTTTTCCTGTAATGGGATCATAAACATAACAATTAACTGTAAATCATCATTTGACGCAAAAATAATCAATTGAATTAAATCTACTCCCAACAGAGGGTAAACGGCTTGAGCTGACGCCGTGTTTGTTGCATTCTGTGCGCCTGCTTGCATGAGATTGATATCTTAGGCTAGCAATCCGTTCGGATGAAGGTAGCAGGAGAGTGGGGAATTGACCCCACACCGACGAGGCAACTTTGGTTTTATCGAAGCAAATCTTCTGATAAAAACAAAGCACTCTTTCAGGTGCCATAAGGCGAGGACTGTTACTGGACGAGCCTCTGGAGAGACTACCAATTGCCTTTATTGTGCAGTCAGGTGGCGCCGAAGGCGAAAGTGTCGTGATGTTAAACGCTACGATGCGAAACGCTCAGGCAAAAGGACAGAGGAGAGGATGACTGCAGAGTCCCTGTCGTTTGTCGTCGTGGGCTATTTTTACCTTTTGCTTGTAATAGCGCATTTTTCCGCCATTAAAAGCACTCGTTTAGACTACTTACTTGCAACGTTTTTGGCGTTCAGCTTGGGCGAGTCTAAACTGAGAACAGGCTTAAAATAGTTTGCTATAGCGTCCGACTGCGGCGCGTCACAGCCATTTCTTTTCCTCCTCCGTTTATTAATTTTGTTGTTTAATATTCGAGGAATATCATGAGTTTTCAAGCTTTTCTTGCCAGCATTAATGGCATTGTCTGGGGCCCTATCACCTTGTGTTTGCTGGTGGGTACAGGCGTTTATCTCACCGTTCGTCTCAAACTTATTCAAGTGTTTCGCTTGCCTATGGCGCTGGGGTTGTTATTTAAACCGGCAAAAGGGCACGGGGATTTATCTTCCTTCGCGGCGCTGTGTACTGCACTATCCGCCACCATTGGTACGGGCAATATTGTCGGCGTGGCGACAGCCATCAAAATGGGCGGTCCGGGCGCGTTATTTTGGATGTGGCTGGCGGCGTTTTTTGGTATGGCGACCAAATATGCTGAGTGCATGTTGGCGGTAAAATACCGCACCACCGATGCCCGCGGGCAGATTGCTGGTGGGCCCATGTATTATATTGAGCGTGGCCTTGGGTTACCTTGGATGGCAAAATTGTTCGCCATTTTTGGGGTTGGCGTAGCCTTTTTCGGTATTGGTACTTTTGCGCAGGTCAACGCCATCAGCGATGCGTTGACCATCGCCTTTGAGGTGCCAACTTGGCTCACGGCGACGGTACTCACGCTTTTAGTGGCGGCGGTAACATTAGGTGGCGTTAAGCGTATTTCGAATGTGGCGCAAAAGTTAGTGCCTGCCATGTCAGTGGGTTATGTGCTGGCGTGTGTGTGGATCCTTGTTGGTTTTTCCGAAGAAATCTTACCCGCTTTAGGTTTAGTGATTGAATCGGCCTTTACACCCCTCTCGGCAGCGGGAGGATTTTTAGGAGCAACGGTGGCACAGGCGATTCAAATCGGTATTGCCCGCGGTGTTTTCTCCAATGAGTCAGGTCTTGGCAGCGCGCCTATTGCTGCGGCTGCGGCTAAAACCAATGAGCCGGTTGAGCAAGGGTTAGTGAGCATGACGGGCACTTTCTTCGATACCATTATCATTTGCACTATGACAGGTTTAGTGTTGATCATCACAGGCGTATGGAGTGGTGAAACGGCAGGTGCTGCAATGACTAGCGCGGCGTTTGCCCTCGGAGGCTCTGCGATAGTGGGTCAATATGTGGTGACAATTGCTCTAGTGTGCTTTGCTTTTACCACTATTTTAGGCTGGCATTATTACGGTGAACGTTGTTGGTATTACTTAGTTGGTGAGCGTGGACTGCGCGGGTATCAAGTGATGTTTTTAGTGTTGATTGCCGGTGGGGCTTTTATCAAGTTAGACGTGATTTGGCTGCTAGCTGATACCGTTAATGGCTTGATGGCAATACCAAACCTGATCGCAATTGTGGGCCTAAGGCATGTCATTATTGCTGAAACCCAAAGCTATTTTACCCGTATTTTGCCTAATCGCACCTTAGACACTGTTTATTAATGTTGTTAAAACAATAAATTACTTTATGTATTTTTAGCTTTAACATTGTCGCCACTAGGTTCTTCGTTTATTTTATAAGCACTATTTTAAAATAGTGCTTATAAAATCGGAGGCTTTAGGGCGGCGTTATGAATAAACATAAACTTCGTACGTTTCGCAGTAAAATTTTATCCCGCATTGCCTTGCCTTTGATTTTAATTATGGCGGGCGTTTATGCTGTCAATGCTTGGTTTAGTTATCTCTCTACTGAGAAGAGGCTGTACCATAGTCTGACACAAGAGGTGGGCCATTCGGCTTATCGCCTACAGCGTTTACTCGAATATGCACAAGCCAACACTCAAGGTCTCGCTGACTTCATCGGCTTTTTGTCAAGTAAAGAAGACATTAACGACGCCGAGAAACTCAAGCATGTCTTAATTAATCGACTTCAACGTAATTCTGATTTTTTTGGTTCTGCAGTCGCATTTAAACCCAATACCTTCACTACTCGAAAACTGTTCTCACCCTATGTTTATCGTGATACGAGCAATAATAGTGAACTGCTTTATCTCGATATTGGCGTTGAAGGTTACGATTATACCGATGGTACTTGGGATTGGTGGAGCAAAGCCATTAATCAAACTGGCGGTTACTGGACTGAAGCCTATTTTGATAAAGGTGCTGGCAATACACTGATGGTGACCTACTCTGCCCCCTTTGGTGCGATAGACCAGTATTTTGGTGTGACGACAGTTGATTTAGCCTTAGAGCGGTTACCTGAGCAATTAGGGGTTACTCCTAATCGTTTAGTTATTTTAGATAATCAGGGACGGCTGATATACCACCTCGATAGGGGCAAAATATTAGCGAGCAGTTCAACAGCATGGTTAGATAAAAACAAACCTATAAATGCCGACTTTTGGGCGTTGCAGGATAAAGGGCTTGATGGTCAGGTTCGGTTTATCGATGATAAAAATGTAGTGTATCTTGCGAGTATTGCTACCGTTTCAAAGTTGAAGTGGCGAGTGATTGTGCTAGCGCCAGAGCAAGATTTATTTAATTCATTACTCGATGATGCGATGGCGAGTATTCTCGATTTAAGTTTATTAATGCTGTTGTTATTACTGACCTGTTATTTGGCGGCTAAGCGGCTGACTCGGCCGTTAGAGTTATTAGAAGCCGGCATTATGTCTTTTGGGCAAGGTAAATTAGCGCCGCTAACGGTACCTAAAGGTGCGGTGAGTGAGATCGTGACGTTAAGCCATGCTTTTAATCATATGGCAGCATTGCTCGCTGAACGTGAACAAGCGATTCTTGATTCTCGCGGCAATCGGTTTGCCCGATTAATTGATGGTATGAGTGATAAATCCTTTTATTGCTCTCTCGCACCAGATGGTCATTTAGCGCAAGTCAGTGAAGGCGTGACTAAAGTGCTGGGTATCCCTCCTGATTTATTGAAGCGTAAATATCAACGGCTCTTTTCGGTTAACCCTCTAAATGAAAAAAACTGGCAATACACTAATTTGGCTTTAAACGGCGAAAACGTCCCCTCACATCAAGTCGAAATGCTTGATGCTAATGGGCATGTGAAAAGGCTTGATGTATTTATGCAACCCTTGGTTTCGGATACGGGTGAATTAATGTCTGTGGAGATGTTATTCACGGATGTGACCGAGCAGTTTTCGGCGGCAGCTTGGTCAAATGCCGTGCTTGAGGCCGCGCCAGAAGCCATGCTGATTGTTGATAAAAAGGGCCATATTGTTTTTAGTAATAGTCGTTGCCAGCAACTGTTTGGTTACGATGCGCAAACTATGCTGGGCTTGCAGGTTGATACATTAATCCCCCAAGCTCTTGGTGATAAAAGCCTACTTGAGCAGCGACAATTTATGCGCTCTGGCTTTGATAGCGCTATAGCAAGTGCGCGTCATGTACGGGCGCTAAAAGCTGACGGCAGTGAGTTTATTGCAGAAATTATGTTGAGTATTCTCCCTGCCGATATTGATGGCAACAGGCAAGTGGCTGCTTCAATACGCGACATGACACAAAAGCTCGCCATAGAGCAGAAAATCCGTGATAGCGAGCAACGTTTTCGCGGACTAGTGATGAATATTCCTGGCGCCGTATATCGCACTCGTCTGGGCAAAGTGTGGGTGATGGAATATGTGAGTGACAATATTGCTGAAATTACCGGTTATGCGGCGAGCCAGTTTATTGATAATAATCAGCGCACTTATTCTTCATTAATTTTGGAAGAAGACAGGGCGCTTTGCTATCAACATATCGATGCTGCTTTAGCGCAACAAGAAACCTTCGAAGTGGAGTATCGTATCCGCCATCGAGATGGCAGTATTCGTTGGGTACATGACAAAGGTAAGGCAAGTTACACCGAAAACGGTATCGCCCAGTGGTTTGACGGTAGTATCGATGACATCACAGAGAGTAAGTTTGCCTTAGGGCAATTGGAGGCATCGCGGCTGCAATTGACCAATATTACCGAGACGATTCCTTGTACTGTGTACCAATTATTATGGCATTCGGCATCAGAACGTCGATTTACTTTTCTCTCTGGCGCAGCGATGAAAATGTTAGGGCTGCCCCGTGATGAGTTAATGAATGATTTTAATATGATATCGGAGCGGATTTTTGACGAGGAAAGACCGGATGTTGTATTAGCGCTGTCAGGGAAAAGTGACGACAAGATGCAGTGGATCCGCGAGTTCCGTTATCGCCATCCTAATGGCAGCATATGTTGGATGGAAGCGGGCGCCAGTGGGAATATAGATACTGATGGGGTGATTACTTGGAATGGTTATGTGATGGACATAACCCAACGTAAAGCGATGGAGCAAGAGTTAGCGCTCAGCGAAGCACATTTTAAGGCGCTGTTTGATGGGGCGACAATTGGCATAGTCAATGTGGATATCAAGGGCGTTATTTTAGATTGTAACGACCAATTCTGCGCCGATATGACGCGCACCCGTGATGACTTATGCCAGAGCACGATTTTTGAGTTATTCAGTGCAGAAGATAAAATTATCGCCAAGACACAATTTAAACAATTAACCGACGGTAAAATTAGCCATTATCGCGGAGAACGAAGCTTTATTCGCCCCTCGGGTGAAACGCTCTGGATGACAGTTAATGTATCAGCACTAGTCGATGTTAATGGGCGTTTTGACTCAGCTGTGATCAGCATGGTCGATATGACAGAGCTTAAATTACTCTCCGATGAACTGTTACAGGCTAAAGAACAGGCCGATGCAGCTAATAAGGCTAAGAGTGACTTTTTAGCGAATATGTCCCATGAAATCCGCACGCCGATGAATGCCATTATTGGCATGTCTCAATTATGCCTACAGACGGGGCTCGATAAAAAACAAAAAAACTATGTAGAGAAAATTGAGCGTGCCTCAAAATCTTTACTTTCAATCATCAATGACATTCTCGATTTTTCTAAAATTGAAGCTGGCAAGTTAGACATTGATGCGGTGTCATTTCAGCTTGATACTCTGCTTGAAGATCTCAGTGATATGTTTGCCGAAAAAGCGGCACATAAACAGCTTGAGCTGCTATTTGCCGTAGCCCCTAATGTGCCACGATACTTACATGGAGATTCGCTGCGTTTAAGCCAAGTACTGATAAATTTAGTGAATAATGCGATTAAATTTACTGAGCGAGGCGAAGTATTACTGTCGCTGAATTTAGTCGAGCAACAAGATGATGATGTGACGTTACGTTTTAGCGTGCGCGATACCGGTATTGGTTTAACTGCTGAGCAGCAGGAGAAATTGTTTAAATCCTTTAGTCAAGCCGATACCTCAACCACCCGTAAATATGGCGGCACAGGGTTAGGGCTGGCTATTTCTAAGCAGTTAGTCGAGCTAATGGGAGGAACCATAGGTGTTGAGAGCCAACTTGGTCATGGCAGTAATTTCTATTTTACGGTGAAGTTACAAATCGCAGATGGTCAAAAACTGGTACTTGAGCAAGAGTTAGAAGGTATGCCTGTGCTGGTGGTGGATGATAATGCTACCGCTCGGGACATTATGCGCACCACACTCGAAAGTATGGGCTTTAGCGTTGACACCGTACGCAGCGGTGAAGAGGCCGTGATACGTTGTGCTCAGCAAGACTATGCCGTGGCCTTGATTGATTGGAAAATGCCGGAAATGGACGGGATAGAAACGGTTCGGCAAATTCAGCGACAGGCTCAATCACGGGCTTTGCCTGAGCCCAAAATCTTGATGGTATCAGCCCACGCCAATCATGATTTTCTCACTAAGATTGAGCAATTAGCATTGGCGGGATACATCAGTAAACCCATCAGCGCCTCACGTTTGCTCGATGGTATTATGAATGCGGTTGGCCGCAGCGGTTTATTACCCGTAAGGCGTAGCAGTGAAGAGTTGGACCCTCAATTGTTATTACCACTACAAGGAAAACGTATTTTATTAGTCGAAGATAACGAGATGAATCTTGAAGTGGCGAGCGAGTTTTTAGAGCAAGTCGGTATTATTCTCTCGATTGCGACGAATGGTCAAATCGCCTTAGATAAACTGGCTCAACAGTATTTTGATCTGGTCTTAATGGATTGCCAAATGCCGGTGATGGATGGTTATCAAGCCACTCAAGCCATAAGAAAAATCCCCCAATTTGCTGATTTACCCATAGTCGCCATGACGGCTAATGCGATGGCTGGCGACAAGGAAATGTGCATCAGGGCAGGCATGAACGACCATATTGCGAAACCCATCGATGTGAATGTGCTATATCAAACATTACTAAAATATCTTGCGCCCTCGAATAACGGCTCTACCACCGAAGGTGCTGTCACCCCAGAACAAACAATAATATCGAAGCGGTTGTATGAATCTGTAAAAAACATAGAAAAAGCGCAGTTACTTCAATGGCCAGAACACCCTGAGCTAGATATTGATCGAGGATTACAGCTAGTGCAGCATTCGCCGCGACTCTACCAACGTATTTTCGATCGTTTTGTGATGAGCCAACGTGATGTGGTGGCTAAAATTCAACAAGCTATTACTGCTAATCAAGTCGAAGATGCTGTGCGTATTGCCCATACTTTAAAAGGATTAGCGGGTAATTTAAGCTCACCTAAGTTAGTCGAGTTAGCGCGTTTATTGGAGTTACATTTAACTGAAAAGACGCCATTTGACGATGAACTTGCACAAATTCAACTCTTAGTGAGTTCTATCTGCGATGCAATCGAGTGCGCTAAGCCTGCAACAGTTAATGAGCTTGAGCCGCAAGCGGCTGATTTATTATCTAATGAAAATTTGAAGGCCGAATTACATGCCCTGCGCCAAAGTCTCGATGAGGCCGATGCTAGCGCTGTGGCTAAAATTGAGGCGTTAAAGCCCCAAGTCAGCAGCGCAATGTGGCAAGCGTTAAAGCCCATATTGTCTATGATTAACCAGTATCGGTTTGATGAAGCTATCGATTTAATTGATGATGCTCTTGGTCAGTTAGCACAAAAGAATCACTCCGTGAATGACAAATAAATAAGATGGATTGGAGTTGTTAATGGATAAGGCAACAGTATTAATCGTCGATGACACACCAGAAAATATCGATATTTTGGTCGGTATATTAAGTGAAGATTACAAAGTTAAAGTGGCGATTGATGGACCCAGAGCGTTAGCGCTGGTGGCAAAGTCTCGGCCTGATTTGATTCTACTCGATGTCATGATGCCGGGGATGAATGGTTATGAGGTCTGCAAGCTACTTAAGCAAGATCCGCTTGCTAGCCATATTCCGGTGATATTTGTGACCGCCTTATCTGAGGTGGCTGATGAAACTCAAGGTTTTGCATTAGGCGCCGTGGATTACATCACTAAGCCGGTCAGTGCTCCGGTAGTTAAAGCGCGCGTTAAAACACATCTTGCTTTGTATGATCAAAAACGCCTTCTTGAACAACAGGTTAAAATTCGCACCCAAGAGTTAGAAGCGACCCGTTTTGAGATTATTCGCCGGCTTGGGCGTGCAGCGGAATATAAAGACAACGAAACAGGATTGCATGTGGTGCGTATGAGCCACTATGCCCGCCTATTGGCCATAAAATTGGGCTTGCCGGATACTTTTTGCGACTTGATCTTTAATGCCGCGCCGATGCACGATATTGGTAAAATAGGCACACCTGACGCCGTATTGAAAAAGCCGGGCAAACTCAATGCTGAAGAGTGGGCCATCATGCAGCAACACGCTGTGATTGGCGCTGAGATTATTGGTGAGCATGATGATCCGTTATTAACTATGGCCCGTCGTATTGCTTTAACTCACCATGAAAAATGGGATGGTTCAGGGTATCCCTATGGCTTGGCCGGAGAGGACATTCCCCTTGAGGGGCGTATTGTCGCAATTGCGGATGTGTTTGATGCGCTCACATCACAGCGGCCCTACAAAAAGGCGTGGACCATTGAAGCGACCATGGAATTATTGGAAAGCGAAGCTGGAAAGCACTTCGATCCTAAGTTGGTGGCAGAGTTCAGACAAATCTTGCCACAAGTCGTCGAAATTCGAGACACACATTTAGAGTATTGAGCGGCAGTTGAATAAACTAAAGGTGCCAATGGCGCCTTTAGTTTTTATCGCTATTTTATTAAATCTAAGCCTTATGCTTCTTCTAATGAGTAGGGTAGGGCTTGAATCGTTAGGCTTGAGTGTTCATCGCCAGCAAAACGCAGTTTAGTATCGTTTTCGGTATCATTGGCCAGCACAGCGGTTAATAACACTTGGCTACCGCGTTGTACAAACTCAATAATCTGTCCGCCCCGACGAAAGCCGTCTTCTAGGGCAACTTCTAACCCCGATTCTAAGCTGATTTGCAGATCTGTGTGACCACGCAAAATATACAGGGCGCGCTTATTACCACCACGATACTTCATCCGCGCGATAGTCTCTTGCCCCATATAGCAGCCTTTGTTGAAGCTAATACCGTTGATCGCTTGTAGGTTACACATTTGCGGTACGTACTGACCAGCATGACTAGCGGCAAGGTTTGGATAACCAGCTGCAATTTCTAACGCTTGCCATGCATGGGCATCAAATACACTGAGTTTTGATTGAGCCACTAAGGTGGATGCAGCATCAGGGCTGAGCATTAATATAAAACGCTCAGCGTCTTTTAAAATTGCGCCATGCTCAATGACTGTGAGCTCTTGATTTATGTCACCAAAATGTTCAGTTACAAATTGGCTTGCTTGTTCTCCAGCAACACCCAGCAATGTCCACTCGTCACTGGCGTCACTTAGGGTTGCCTTGCTAAATACGGCATATTTTTGCAGTTGCGGTAAATCTACTGCGATTGTGTCTCTTGGCATTAACATAAACAGTGCATCTTTAATGGCAAAAGTTCTGAAAGTGGCCAGCATCTTACCTTTGGGATCGCAATGTGCGCCCCAGCGCCATTGGTCGTCAGCTAATGAAGTGATGTCGGTGGTCACTTGGCCATGTATGAAACTGCGGCCTTGCTCGCCAACCACTTTGATAAGCCCAAGGTGAGATAAATTAGCTAGCATAAGTGGAGGCAAAGAAGCATCCAGATCCCAATGGGGCGTAGAAACTGAAATAGTCATAGCGAGATCCTGAAAACGAAGACGATGAGAGAGGTTAGATTGTAACGGAATTCCTGCAGGCTCAACAGCATAAGGCGCACATATCTGTGAATGATATGCGCGCCTTAATATAGGTGTCATCGTTGTAAAGCGTCGATACGCTTAATTGCAGAGCTTAAAGCTTAAAACAATACGCGGGTGCGCAGTGTGCCTTCAATCGCTTTTAGCTCTACGAGCGCTTCTTCCGCTTGGTTAGTATCCACTTCCATCACTACATAACCAATCTCTGCGGTTGTTTGCAGATATTGCGCGGCAATGTTGATGCCTTTTTCCGAAAATGCTTGGTTGATTTTAATCAGTACACCCGGGCGGTTTTGGTGAATATGCAGTAAACGTGAAGTGCCTTTATGCATTGGCAATGAGACTTCAGGGAAGTTAACAGCAGAGACGGTTGAGCCGTTATCTGAGTATTTAGCTAACTTACCCGCTACTTCAATGCCAATGTTTTCCTGTGCTTCGGCCGTACTTCCACCGATATGAGGCGTCAGTAACACATTATCTAAACCACGCAGTGGGGTGATAAACTCATCATCATTTGATTGCGGCTCAATCGGGAAAACATCAATTGCCGCGCCCGCAAGGTGACGCTCTTTTAAGGCGATAGCTAATGCATCAATATCCACCACAGTACCGCGTGAAGCATTGATGAAAATACTGCCTTTACGCATAGCGGCAAACTCAGCGGCACCTATCATATTTTTAGTTTGTGGGGTTTCGGGAACGTGTAAACTCACCACGTCAGCTTGTGCTAATAGCTGCTCCATCGAATGGATTTGCAGTGCGTTACCTAATGGTAGCTTATCTTCAACATCGAAGAATACGACGCGCATGCCTAAAGTCTCAGCCAAAATACCCAGTTGAGTACCAATATGGCCGTAACCGATTACGCCTAAGGTTTTACCACGGACTTCGTAACTGCCTGCGGCCGTTTTCATCCAGCCGCCACGGTGGGCAATGGCATTGCGTTCTGGAATGCCGCGCATCAGCATAATGATTTCACCAATAACGAGTTCAGCAACACTGCGTGTATTGGAGAATGGCGCGTTAAATACGGGGATACCCAAGGATTCGGCGGTAGCAAGATCAACTTGGTTGGTACCAATACAGAAACAGCCTATTGCAATCAGCTTTTCGGCGCGTTTTAGCACTTCTGCAGTTAATTGGGTACGCGAACGAAGGCCAACAAAATGCGCATCTTTAATCGACTCAAGTAGTGCTTCGTCGCCCAATGAGGCTTTGTGGTATTCGATATTGGTATAGCCTGCGCGTTCCAGTACATCGACCGCAGATTGGTGGACGCCTTCCAACAGCAGGATCTTGATCTTATCCTTGTCCAGCGAATGTTTCGCCATGATATGGGTACCCTCTGATTAATAGAAATGTTTCTTATGATATGCTGACAACCTTCGCCGACCAAAGTAGCACTTTTTTTGCTTTTTGTGGAGGGCTAGATGGCTAAAGTTAATATTCTAAATTTAGAACAATATCTCATAAGAGGAACTAATGTTGAATAACAAAATCGTGTGGTGCGGCATTTATCTCAGTGTATTGGTCTGGTCAGTGATCAACCCCGCAGATATGTTCACATGGTGGCTCGAAGCTGCTCCAGCATTAGTGGCAGTACCACTGTTATTTTTTACCCGTAAACGCTTTCCATTAACTCCCTTGGTGTACTTTTTAGTGTTAGTACATTGCTGTGTATTGTTTGTTGGAGCGCATTACACCTATGCAGAAGTGCCATTATTCGACACCATCGCTCATTGGATGGGCTCAGAGCGTAATAATTACGACAAATTAGGTCACTTTGCCCAAGGCTTTATTCCTGCCATGTTGGCGCGAGAAATTATGCTGCGTAATCAAGCGATTAAACCTGGTGCTTGGTGTGCGTTTATGGTGACCTGTTTTGTTCTCGCTTTTTCGGCGTTTTATGAGTTGATTGAATGGTGGGTTGCAGTTGCAACTGGCGAAGGTGCTGAAGCCTTTTTAGGAACCCAAGGTTATGTGTGGGACACGCAATCGGACATGTTAATGGCCTTGATTGGCGCTATCGTTGCACTTGTTTTATTGTCTCGCGTTCAAGATAAACAAATAGCTAAGCTTTAATAAGCAGCCTAATCGAGTGCCGCGATTACTGCATTACATTGGAATGATAAGCTATTTTCCCTCAGTGTTTTCAAACAGTCGTGTGATGACATTCAGTTGTCACACTCTAGCGCTATTTTAGTGTTGATTTTATGTTGCAACTGGCGAGCGTTATCTGCATAGTCAAAATGTACTAGGAATAACAGAGGAGTCCTATCTTGTGGTTTTTTACACCATTATGCTATTTCTCTGGGGTAAAACAGTCTTTTTTACCAAAGCAAAGTAGGGAATAGTACATTTGGGTGATGTTTTTACCTCCTTAACTCGTCAGAATCGACAAGGTTAATAAGATGTTTAAAATTAAAACAACATAGGTTGGTCAAAGCATCCTCATTTGCGCATCAAGACACCATACTTTTCAGGGAGAAGAGTCAGTGAGCACAATTAATGAATTGGTTTTTTTACATCAAATGGCTGCTCCATGTCATTTAGCTTTACTCGCCGAATCCATCGGACTGAAAACCCGCATAGTGAAGAATACCGCAGAGTTAGAACTGGATAAGAGTAGTCGCAGTTTTTATTTGATTACCCAAAAAGGTGCTGCATTAGATAATAAAGGGATCCCTTTGCTGGCTTCGCGTTTAGTGTCGCACTTCCCTGTTGCCTTGTATCAAGTTGAGCGAGATTCTCTGGACCAAGAGTCAGCTATGCTGCTGGGCATTCGAGGTATTTTATTTGCCGATCAACGTATGGATTTAATGTTGACTGGGTTACGTAAAATGGTGGCTGAAGAGCTTTGGTACGATAGAACGCTGTTAAGTAAGATGTTTCGTCGTGTAGTGCAAAAACTAGATGGTAATAATGAAATACCATCAGACACCGTCGCTATGTTACAGATGCTGACATCCCGTGAGCGCACCATTATTCAATTTGTCTCCAGTGGTGCGAGGAATAAAGAAATCGCCCATAGGTTATGTATTAGCGAACATACAGTGAAAGCGCATATTTCCTCTATTTTCCGTAAAACTCAATCTAGAAACCGTGTTGAATTATTACGTTGGGCGCAAACTTATCAAACTCACTTCGAGTTATGTAGCTAATATTTAACAATTCTCGCCCCCTTATTTTATTGCTGATTTTAGGGGGTTATGGTGAGTTTATAGGCTTAAGCTGATGTGCTTATTGCAGTCACAGCCTTTGTATAAAATGGACACAGTAAAAAGCGGAAATGTTGATATCAACATTTCCGCTTTTTTATCTGCGCTTTGGTTAACAGCCAAATGATTTGGCCGTTAACCGTTATTGCAGCTGATTAGTATTGCACCACACTGGCAACGTTCATGTTGCCTGATTGGTTAACACTAATGCTATTATTATTACCCGCCTGAGAACCTACCACTAAGTTGTCATTGCCCGCTTGAGTAATTAATAGGCTGTTATTATCACCGGCGACAATAAATGAGCTATTGTCATCACCGCCGACCCAGTTACCATTACCTGATTGAGCAATTTGTGCTGTGTTTTCATCACCTTCGATAATTAAATCGATAAGGTTTAAATCGCCATCTTGAAGCGTGGTGACATTAGCATTATTGTTGCCAGCAACAGATATGAGTGCTTCGTTTTGAGCGCCATCTTGCTCAACATCAACTTCGTTATCGTTACCCACGACATCTACATAAGCGAAGTTAACATCACCTTCTTGGCTAACTTCGATGCTGTTATCTGTACCGTCAGCGAAGGCAATGATTTGGTTGTCATCGCCTTTAGAAGATAAATCGAAGTCGTTATCTGTACCGTATGCGCCAAAAGTCGCGAAGTTTGCATCGCCTTTTTGTTTCAAATCAACGTCGTTGCTATTGCCCCATACTTGGAACTCCGCACCGTTGACATCGCCTTTTTGAGTGATAGTAATATCGTTATCATCACCTTGGATATCGGCCACTAAACTATCACCGATAGTGTTACCGCTGCCATTTTGGGTAATATCGACACTGTTGTCATCACCCGTAGTCATAGCAAGATAAGCCGTGTTGCCGTTACCTTTTTGATCCATTGCAATATCGTTGTCGCTGCCCGCCAGTGCGTAAACGAAGCCCACATGGTTATCACCCTTTTGGACCATGTCTACTGTGTTATCATCGCCTGCAATACCTTTAGCTGCGCCAAAGTTATTGTTACCAATTTGCTCAACAGAAACGTCGTTGTTGTTACCCACGTTAGCGGTTAAATCAAGGGCAATTAAACCCGCTTGGTTGTTGTCACCGATTTGGGTGATGTTACCGTCGTTGTTGCTGCCTTCAACACGAAATACTGCAAAGTTAGCATCGCCTTCTTGCTCAACAAACACGCTGTTTTCAGTACCAGTGATTTCAACTTGGCTTTCGTTGACTTCACCTAATTGGCTAACGATTACTGTGTTATCGTCGCCAGTAACATCGTTAGTGCTTTGGTTAAAGAAACCATCTTGCGACACATTTACATTGTTGTTGTCACCTACAACATTTGCACTTGCCACATGCCAGTCAACTTGTTGCGTTATTTTGACTGTGTTATCTGTGCCAGTAGAATTGATAGTCGCTTCGTGCCACACACCGTTTTGTTGCACAGTTGCGACTTGATCTGTACCTGTCTGCACTACTGAAGCATAGTTAATAACACCGGTCTGTGAGACTGAGGCTTCCTGACCTTGGCCAGATTGCACTACGCTAATTTCGCTCACTGAGCTGGCTGCAAACGCATTGCCGCTTAAACCTGTTGCAATGGCCAAAGCAATAAGAGATTTTTTAGCTTGTGATTTCATGTGACACTCCCTGTTTAATATTGAGTTATTGAGATTGCAGCACCATCTGCAATCTGTTGAATCGAAAAATTACCGCTGCCTAGTTGGTTCAGTTGCACGAGATTGTCATTGCCAATTTGTGTCACTGAAGCCGTATTTTGACTGCCGACTTGCAGTAGTTGAACTTCATTATTTGACCCAATCTGTGTAATTAGCGCATCGTTATCATTACCGACTTGTGTTACATCGGCTTTGTTATCGTTACCTGATTGGAACAGTAATCCTTGATTTGCATTACCTTGTTGAACCAGCTCGATAAGGTTATCGCGACCAGAACGTTCCAGTAATGCCTGAAGGGTTACGGGTAACTCGCTGACATTCAACTCTTGTGCTGAGGTCATACAACTACATAGCAAGATGAGCGATACCAAAAAGCGTAGAGATAAATTTGGCACGTGTGACTCCCTACATGCATCAAATACTTCGATTTATCTAAAATACGAATAAACCAAGTTCAGGCATAAAGGTACTGGGCATACGAATATCAATCAATTGGTCGAAAGGGTATGAATATAGAAATTTTATATAAGATAATTTTTGTTTTATCTTTATTATCACATTGATTAAAAAGTCTTTTTATCTGCGGTGTCGACTTTTTGTTGAGTGTGACTAACCTAGTTGGTCTAGTAGTTAAGTCTTATTTTGTGTAAGTCGTTTTTTGTGTTTACATAATATAGGGAGTATGGCGAGTAATGACTAACCGTTTACAGTTTGTGGATTTGATATGTCCATAACACTCAGATCTTGTTTAACCTTCTGGTTTATTTACATTATATTTTATAGCAAATTAGCTGAGATATAATTGGTAAGACTGTGACGTTAAAGTCGGGAGGAGTTAGCCATAATAGATGTAATCGTGCTTGCTGCCATCATCGATGGAGTAGTAAAGCGCCTCAAACAGTCTTAATGTGTTTCAGACTCTTTGACAGCGTTAGGGCTATCTTCGGTAGTGATGTGTTTTTTTCGAGCATTCAGCAGCTGTATCGCCTTATTATTATTGACTGATAATGTCTTAAAGTGACTGTTGATATCGTTCATTTCCTTTATATATTCAGGATCACTTTTCTCTTGGTTTTGCCAATAACGTTTGCGTTCTAATTTTTGTAATTCACTGGCGCGCAAAATTTCAAAATAACTATTTTCTTGCTTGAGACGATAGATTTCGCCGTCGATCAGTTTCAATAATTTTTCTTTTGAAATGGATTGGCTATTCAGTAGAGCTTGTAATGGGTCGACTCGAATGTCTTTTTTATCAGAATCAACTTCGGTCGTTACTCCTAATTGATACTCGATTTTATGCTGGCTAAATTCTTGTGGGCAAGCGGTTTGGCTAAAAATTACTTTATCATCTTTGCGGCACTTATAAATAGTATTTGCCTGAGCGAGACAGGGCAAAATAACCCAAATTAGGGTGAGTATCAGTCTTGCCATTAGGCCACAAATCCTTTGTAAATAGCATAGTGATTATGATGGTCGTCTTTTTAATATATGAGATAACTCGTTACGGCTATTTAGCCTCTATCTGGGCGTAACGTTACCTTAATTTAACATCTTCACCATACTATGACGTAATTTATTTAATAAAACTAGTTTTTGATAAGACAATTTTTTCGTGGTTTAAGTTGATGATAAAATAGGGAATATTGTATTTTCATGATATTGAAAACACAAAAAAGGAGCTCTTAGCTCCTTTTTTATTATTGATTGCAGGGTTAGCGATCAAATCTTAAATTATCAATAAGCCGCGCTTTACCAATATAAGCAGCCGCTAGAATGACTAAGGCTTGATCTTGTCTTTGCGCTGCTTCAAGCGTGTGAGCATGGCGAATTTCAAGATAATCGGGCGTAAATCCTGCGGCCACTAAACTGGCTTTTGCTTGTTCAGTCACAGCGTCAACACTCTCGCCTTGTTTTATCCCTTTTGCCATGGCATCGATGGCTTTTTTGAGCGCTGGTGCTGCGGCTTTTTCAGTGGCAGTGAGGTAGCCATTACGTGAACTCATGGCTAAACCAGAGTTCTCACGTATGGTATCTACACCAATAATTTCAATCGGTAAGGACAAATCTTCAACCATAGTTTTGATCACTAACAGTTGTTGATAATCTTTATTTCCAAAAAAAGCCACATCGGGTTGGACAATGTTGAATAGCTTACAAACTATGGTCGCTACTCCACGGAAATGTCCTGGGCGACTGGCTCCGCAAAGTACGTCAGAAATCATCGGTACTTCGACAAAGGTTTGTTGGCTTAACCCTTTGGGATACATCAACGCAGGCGTGGGCGTGAACAACAGTTCGGCTCCGGCTGCAGTAATGGCCGCGCTATCGGCCGCAAGTGTACGTGGATAGGCATCGAGATCTTCATTTTGGCCAAATTGCATTGGATTAACAAAAATCGATACCACCACATGGTCGCACTTTTGCGCCGCTTCCCGTACTAAAGTAATGTGTCCCTGATGGAGGTTACCCATGGTTGGCACAAAAGCGATGGTTTCGCCCTGGGCACGCCATGCACGCACTTGAGTGCGAATATCATCAATATGGGCGCTAGTGATCATTGAGCCTTACCTTGCATAAATCTATGACTAATTAAAAGTGTGTTCGTCGCTAGGGAATATCCCTTGGGCCACTTCGTCGATATAAGCTCGCACTGCAGAACGGATTTCGCCAGTTTGCTTTAGGTAGTTTTTCGAAAAACGTGGAATATAACCACTTGAAATACCTAGTACATCATGCATAACTAAAATCTGACCATCAGTTGATGCGCCAGCACCAATGCCAATAACAGGGATTGTTAAGGCTTCAGTGATTGCTGCGGCTAATGGTGCAGGAATGCATTCTACGACCAACAGTTGAGCTCCAGCGGCTTCCATCGCTTTGGCTTCGTCAATAATACGTTGAGCATTTTCTGCATCGCGGCCTTGTACTTTAAAGCCACCAAATACATGGACAGACTGCGGCGTTAAACCTAAGTGAGCACATACTGGAATACCGCGCTCGGTCAGTTTAGTCACGGTTTCTAGCAACCAATGGCCGCCTTCGACTTTGACCATGCTGGCACCGGCCTGCATTAACTCAGTCGCGTTAACCATGGCTTGCTCTGGTGTGGCGTAACTCATAAAGGGCATATCGGCGATCAGCAGGGCACGTTCAATCCCGCGGCGGACACAGCGAGTGTGGTAAGCGATATCTGCCGTAGAGACGGGCAAGGTATCGTCATGGCCTTGCAGCACCATTCCTAAAGAATCGCCGACGAGCAGCACATCTACACCTTCGCTATCGAACGCGCTGGCAAAACTGGCATCATAGGCTGTCAGTGCCGTGAATTTTCTACCTTCCCGCTTATATTTCAACAGGGTTGAGCTAGTAATTTTAGACATATGGATGATCTTCAAACCAAATAGAAGTGGTGTTATAAGCTAACTGGAGACGGACTTCAATGATCAATGCCCAGTTGTTGTAACTCGGCCAACATTTTTGTATCGATAAGACTGTCGATGGCAGTGTTGCACGGCAAAATAAGACACGGTGCAATAGCGGCTAAAGGTACGAGCACAAAGCTGCGCTCTTTCATGCCGTAGTGGGGCACTTTGAGTCTGGGAATATCAATATTCTCATTGCCATACAAGAGTAAATCGAGATCTAAGGTTCTAGGCCCCCAGCGTTCAAGGCGTACTCGTCCTTGGGTATTTTCGATATGCTGCAATGCATCGAGTAAGGCTAATGGCATGAGTTCAGTATCGAAACTGGCCACCGCATTAACATAATCGGGTTGCAACACATCGCCCATGGGCGTCGAATGGTAATAGGGGGAAACCAGTAGACTATTGCCTAAGGCTAATGCGGACAATGCCGTGACGGCATTGTCCAATTGCGTCTTAGGATGTTCAAGATTTGCGCCTAATGCGACGTAGACGCGAGGCATTATTCAACCGCTTTCGCTTTTGGCGTGCCACTTGTTTTAGGCGCACTGGTTGTGGCAGAACCATCGGCATTTGGTGCACGAGGAGGACGACGGCGACGCTGAGTGGCATTACGGTTACGGCTTGGTGATTTACTGCCGCCACGGGCAATGGCTAGGCGCTCTGTTTCATCGGCTTCGACAAATTGTTGCCACCAAGCTGCACTCTTAGCCAGATTACCGGCTTCGACTTCACCTCTGAGCAATAGCAAATCGTATGCGGCTCTAAACTTAGGATGCTCCATTAGTTTAAAGGCGCGGGTACCTTGGCTGCGGTCAAAGCGTAACTGTAACTGCCAAATATCTTTTGCCGGCGTACTAAAACGGCGTGGAATGCTAATGGTTTGGCATTGCTGCTCCATTACATCACCCATCGCGGCAAAAAAAGCATCATATAAGGTTAAGCCACTTTCAAGCGCAATATCTTCGGCGCGTTGGCGTAGTGGATACCAAAGTATGGCGGCATAGAAAAAAGAGGGAGTGACTGGCTTATCTTCGTTAACGCGTTGGTCGGTACTCTTCATGATAGCTTGTAGCATCTTCATGGGAGCGCCTTTCGGATCATCCTTTAGCAGTGCAGCCACTTGCGGAAACAGTGGTTCGAACAGCTTGTATTCTTGCATTAGCTCAAAGTTGGCTAAAGCTTTGCCTGCAAAGAAGAGTTTTAGTATTTCTTCATACATGCGCGCGGCGGGAATATCTTTTAACAGTGGCGCTAATTGTTTAATTGGCGCTGCTGTTACGGGTTCGATAGTCATGTTGAGTTTAGTGGCGAAACGCACCGCCCTTAACATGCGCACGGGATCTTCACGGTAACGGGTTTCAGGATCGCCAATTAATCTTAAGGTACCGGCTTTAAGATCGCTCATACCGCCGCCATAACTGCGAATAGAGTAGTCGCTGATATCGTAATAGAGCGCATTAACGGTAAAGTCGCGGCGTTCGGCATCTTCGTCGATTTCACCATAGACGTTATCGCGCAGCAAACGCCCTTCGGCATTGGCTTTAGAGACTTTTTCGTTGTTCTCGCCATGGTGACCGCGGAAGGTCGCGACTTCGATAACATCGCGGCCGAAAACGATATGCGCCAGACGGAAACGACGACCGACAACACGGCAATTACGGAATAGCTTTTTGATTTCCTCTGGCGTTGCGTTGGTGACAACGTCGAAATCTTTCGGTTCAATCCCTAAAAGTAAATCGCGTACGCCGCCGCCGACTAAATAGGCTTTAAAACCTGATTTATTCAGTCGATATAATACCTTAAGGGCATTTTCGCTAATTTGTTTGCGCGAGACGGTATGGGCATCTCTTGGCACTAACTCTAAGCTTAACGCCCCAGAACTTTGTTCGGGCGTGGTGGGTTCAGTCTGAGCTTGAGTTGGAGCGGTCGTTTTAGGCGCGTCTTCAAATAGCTGTTTGCAGAATTGGCTGATACGGCGAAAAATGGGACACCTCGAAATATGATCTGTTATTTGATTAAAAATCTGGCGGCTATCATATACCAAATGCAGCCTAATGAGTATATCAGGGCTCGATCAGTATCTCAGATTGTTGCGGGATTGCAGATAATTGAAACTGAATCACTGCTTGCGCGAGCATTTGTGCCACATTAGTCTGCTTTTCAACCGGTGCTTGGCCTAAAAAAGCCAGTGCCGCATTGAGACTCGCCTGTGGATTCTGCGTATCAATCGCCTGTGCGTGATTTTGTTTGGAAAGCTTAAAGCCCTTACTGATACAAGCAAGTGGGAGGTGCAACCATTGCGGTGTAGTCAAACCAAAGTGTTGATACAAGCTCAGTTGACGGCAACTGGCTTCGATTAAATCACATCCTCGCACCACTTCAGTAATCCCTTGATAGGCATCGTCGAGCACCACGGCCAATTGATAGGCGTACAGGCCATCACTGCGTTTTATAATGAAATCCTCTGCGGCAAAATGGCTGTCGACTTTAATATGACCCATTAAATTATCATCAAACTCTTGCACCCTGGCCGTATTGACGATTCGTACTGCGCCCATCTTTAAAGCGTGGGCTGCGGGTAATCGGTGGCAGCGACCATCGTAGACACCGCCCATGGCTTGAATTTGTTTGCGGCTACATTGGCAGAAATAAGCTTTATCTTGGGCGAGTAGCGCATCAATGTGCGCTTGATAGGCCTCAGTTCGCTGGCTTTGATATAAAGGTGCATCATCCCATTCAAACCCATAGGCTTCTAGGGTGCGTAAAATATCATCGGCAGCACCTTTGACTTCACGCGGAGGATCAATATCTTCGATGCGGATTAACCACTTACCTTGTTGCGATTGGGCGCGCAAATAACTACCAAGTGCAGCGATAAGCGAACCAAAATGCAAGGCGCCTGAAGGCGAAGGGGCAAAGCGGCCGACATAGGGTTGGCGGGATAAATCACAGTGCAATGGATTTAGCATAATATCTAGCAAGCATTTGAAAGCTGGGGAGTAATAAAAGTTGACGTATTTTAGATGCAGATAAGAATAAAAGCGAATGCTGGTGTGTGGAGGCGAGTAAGGCGTTAACTTAGATTTTAAAACCTAGATCTTAAAACTCGCATTTTGAAATTGAGATATTGAAGTTGAAGTGTTGAAATTGTTTGGCTACAAAAAAATAGGCGGGGAAATCCCCGCCTATGATGTTTGATTAACCAGCCATTTGTTTCTCTTTGATCTCTGCAAGCGTTTTACAGTCGATACATTGATCGGCTGTTGGACGCGCTTCGAGACGGCGAATGCCTATTTCAACACCGCAAGAATCACAGAAGCCGAAGTCGTCTTCTTCAATTTTTTGCAGTGTTTTTTCGATTTTCTTGATCAGCTTACGTTCTCTATCGCGAGCACGAAGTTCGAGACTGAACTCTTCCTCTTGTGCTGCACGGTCAACAGGATCGGGGAAGTTTGCGGCTTCATCCTGCATGTAGTTAAGAGTACGGTCGACCTCTTCACGCAACTGATTGCGCCAAGCTTCAAGAATTGTCTTGAAGTGACCCAGTTGCTTAGCGTTCATGTACTCCTCACCCGGTTTTTCCTGGTAGGGAGTTACACCTGCGATAGCGAGTACGCCAAGTTTTTTGGTGCCTTCAGGCATAACGCATCTCCTGTAATCATTTGCGTTTGTAGGGCGTCCTTAAGAACGGCCGCTATCTATACCAGAATCTTTACATCGAGGCAAACTTTTCATAGTGCTTTGTTTGAATTGTTTGACTGCGTTCGCGAATGTAAACGAAATAATTTTTAACGCAGAATTAACATTATGTTCGGACAACGCAGGTATGGACTAGGTTAATCTCTGTGGGGGATATTTCGCAGCGATAAGCTAATACTTCAACTCCGGCTAATACGGCTATTTTCAGTAACTTAGCATATTCAGGGTCGATATGTGCCGCTGGAGCGACGCAGGTTATCTCTGAATGTTGTACTACAAATAACAGCACCGCCCTATAGCCAAGGCTCACCATATGTATTAATTCTCGTAAGTGTTTTTGGCCTCGCAGGCTTACGGCATCGGGGAAATAGCCCTGACCATCCTCAAGCAAAGTACAACTTTTGACTTCTATATAACAGGTGGGTTTTTGAGCAGCTTGCAGCAAAATATCAATGCGGCTATTTTCATCACCGTATTTTACTTCTCGGCTTAGGCTGTCATAACCTGTGAGTTCGCTGATGATCCCTTTATTGATCGCATCCTCCGCTAAGGCGTTAGCTTGGCTAGAGTGAATGCCAATTAAGCCGCCATTAGGTGTGGTCATTAATTCCCACGTATGGGCATATTTGCGTTTAGGGTTATTAGAGGTCGAAAACCACACAGTTTCACCAGGATACAGGCAGTTTCGCATCGATCCCGTATTGGGACAATGTAGGGTGATTTCACTGCCATCGCTTAGCTGCACGTCGGCCAGAAAACGTTTATAGCGGCGCAATAAAATGCCCTGTTGTAGTGGCGGAGCAAATTCCATCAGTAGACCTATCTCGGCTGTTCTAGGTCGCAAAGCCTAGCAAATTTCGCAAATGTTTACAGATTTTACCTGAGTAACTTCAGCCAATCGCTTTGCGTCATCGCCTGCTAGCAGTAAACTGCCGCCATAAAGTTTGTTCTGATTGACTGTTCTAAAACGAATCGAAAAATAAGGATCCCTAATGAGTGAACTAAAAGTAACTGAATTGATGAAAGTGCAATTAACCAAAGAAGCACCCGCCGCGCACTGGGGCAAGGCTGATGTGACTTATACTACCGATGGCGCGCAAATTCATTTAGCCGGTGGCGATGAGCTGCGTCAAATTCAAATGGCGGCCCGTAAACTGCGCAGTCAAGGCATTAGCTGTGTGGTATTGGCTGGGCAGTTGTGGGATCTCAATAGCCAGTGGGTGTTTGCCCAAGGTTTTGCTACGGCCAAAACAGGCTATCAAATCCATTGGTGTGGTGATGAAGCGGTACAAGCCGAATTGCAACGCCGATTTGATGTGGCAAGCTTTGCCCGCAAGCTTATCAACGATACGCCTGAGAACCTGTCGCCAGTGAAGCTTGCCCAACAAGCGGCAAAATGGTTGGCTGACGTTGGTGGCGACAAGGTAAGTTATCGGATTATCGAAGGCGAAGCGCTGCTTGAAGAGCAGTGGATTGGTATCCATGCCGTCGGTCGCGGCAGTGAGCGTCCACCGGCAATGTTAGAGTTAGACTTTAACCCATTAGCCGCCGATGCACCCGTGTCTGTGGCGCTTGTGGGTAAAGGGATTACCTTTGATTCTGGCGGTTACAGCATCAAAGCCTCTGAAGGCATGTTAGGCATGAAATGCGATATGGGCGGCGCCGCCACTGTGACCGCCGCGCTCGGTTTAGCGATCAAATCTGGCCTAAATAAACGGGTTAAACTGTTCTTATGTTGTGCTGAAAACCTGATCAGCGGCCGTGCTTATAAGTTAGGTGATATTCTGACCTACAAAAATGGCGTAACTGTTGAAGTAGTTAACACTGACGCAGAAGGGCGTTTAGTGCTAGCCGATGGTCTGCAGGCCGCTTCTGCTACTGGTGCGCCTTTTATTATCGATGCCGCCACATTAACGGGCGCTGCTGTAATGGCAGTTGGCTCAAACTACAACGCAATTTTCTCGCCACAGGCTGATGTATTGCAACTCGCTCAGCAAAAAGCCATCAGTGTTGCCGAGCGTGTTTGGCCGCTACCGCTGGATGCTTGGCATAAAGACATGTGCCCGTCGGCTTATGCCGATACGGCGAACAGCCGCGCCATGAAAGGCGGCGGTGCGGGCGGCGCTTCCAATGCAGCTGGTTTCCTATGGCGCTTTGTTTCACCAGAAGCCAAATGGTTGCATGTTGACTTAGCGGGCGCCTTTGAAGATTCAGCTTCTGCACTGTGGGGCGCTGGCGCCACGACTCACGGTGTATTGACCATCAGTGAATTGATCAAAGGCTAAACCTAGGTCAAAGCCAGATATGTTAGCTAAGTTCTATTGAGGTTTTATTGAATTGATGAAAACCGCCTTCGGGCGGTTTTTTATTGGGTGAAATCTGATGACAAACATCCGCTTGGCTATTATATGGCTTCATGGCATGTTATGGCTGAGGTGTATGTTGAGGAAACGTGATGATAACAATACGAAAAGCGACTAAAACGGATGCTCAGGTCTGTTGGGATATTCGCAACGCGGCGATTGATAAAGGCTGTAGCGGATTTTATGATGCGGGCGATTTACTTATTTGGACCGAAGGTGAATTAACCGAGCAGTTTAGCCGTATTGTTGCCGCACATTTTTATGTGGCAGAACAGTTTAGTACAAAAACGCAGCTTAAAACCGTGGTCGGTAGCATTATGCTTGACGAACCCTATGCCCAGTTAGAAGCACTGTTTGTTGCTCCAGATGCCATGGGGATTGGTGTAGGTAAAGCTTTATTGCAGTTTATTGAAACCATGGCTTTTAATCAGGGTATTGCCCAGCTCAGATTAGAATCAACCCTTAATGCGGTAGATTTTTATCGCCACTGTGGTTTTGGCGGTGAAGGCCTAGAAGAGGACTCTATTTACTGCTCGCCCAGAGGTATCGCCTTAGAATGTAGGGTGATGTACAAGAATTTAGTGCGCAGAAAACGACTTTAAAATTTGTGCTTATATATCTAATGGAGCCAAGCATGGATATGGAATTAACACGTTATAACTGGATAGGTTGCTGACATACTCAAGGAAATCAACAGATCAAGTATGGATGTGGAATTAACTGTTCATAAGAGGTTGCTGGCATACTCAAGGAAATCAACAGATCAAGCATGGATAAGGAATTAACTTATAAGAGGTTGCTGACATACTCAAGGAAATCAACAGATCAAGTATGGATGTGGAATTAACTGTTCATAAGAGGTTGCTGACATACTCAAGGAAATCAACAGATCAAGATGGGGGAATTAACTCCCAAGAGTATGCCAACTATCGTTCTTTCGCCTGAAATCCCGATGCCGATAAGATTAACGTTAATGGCTTAAATAAAACTTAATCCATTAGTAAAAGGCATTATTTAGCTTGTTTTTAATCTACTTAACCTGAACTTAGTTGGCTTCTGGGCTATTGAGTTGTTGGCGTTTTTCCATCAAATCTTTAACCAAAGGCGTGAGGATAAGCTCCATTGCCAGTGACATTTTTCCGCCAGGAACCACTAAGGTATTCACCCGTGACATAAATGATCCTTGGATCATGTTGAGATAATAGGGGAAGTCGACATTATTGATACCGCGAAAGCGGATAACAACAAAGCTTTCATCTAAGCTCGGAATACTTTTGGCGCTGAATGGATTAGATGTATCGACTGTAGGTACCCGTTGAAAGTTGATATGCGTACGGGAAAATTGCGGCGTCATGTGTTTAATATAGTCGTCCATACTGCGCACAATTGATCCCATCACCTTCTCACGGCTATGGCCACGTTCAGAGGTATCGCGGATAATTTTTTGGATCCACTCCAAATTGACAATAGGCACCATACCTATCAGCAGGTCGATATGCTGCGCGACGTCCGCTTCACCGGTAACCACGCCGCCGTGTAAGCCTTCGTAGTAGAGCATATCGGTATTTTCAGGCAGAGGCCGCCATTGGGTAAATGTGCCGGGCATTTGGTTAAAAGGCACGGCTTCATCGAAGGTGTGTAAGTAGCTGCGTGTTTCACCTTGACCCGTGGCACCGTAATCGCGAACGCATTGTTCTAACCGTGCAAAATTATTGGCTTCGGGGCCAAAATAACTAAGGTTACGATTCTCTGCTTGAGATTTACGGATCATCACTTCCATTTCAGCGCGGGTAAAATGATGAAAACTGTCACCTTCGACAAACGCGGCGTTGATCCCAAGTTGGCGAAAAATATGGCTAAAGGCGGTGGTCGTGGTTGTTGTTCCAGCGCCTGATGAGCCTGTTACTGCAATTATGGGATGTTTTGCTGACATGTATTCTACCTAACTAGCAACCAAAAGAGCCGCTTATGGGGAAGCGATAAAAACGCGAGTACTATTTATACGGTACAGAGGTAGGACTGGTCAATCTTGCTGCTGTGCTATTTGATCCGCCGAGCGTATGGCGAAGGACTCATCGTCCTCACTGTATTCTAGTTTTAGCTTACCCTGTTTAAGTGCTTGTTGACATTGGACTATCGCTTGAGATAATTCCTGTTCATCAAGGCTGGCAAAGCTGCCATCTTCCACTTGGCCTAACAAATATTCACGGATTAAATTGACTAGGGTTTCTTTAGGGAGTTGTAACAGGGTTTCATAGGGAATGAGCATCGGTATTTCCTTGTACGACAGCGTCGCGATTGATTGGGCTGGCACTCGATTGCTCAAGGTTATACTCGCCCATTAAAAACTGTAACACTCGGCTTTCTAGATAGAAATGAGGTTTCCAAGGTGTGCCGCCATCAATAAAACCAACATGGCCGCCATAGGCATGTAATTCATATTCCACATATCCTGATAATTGACTTGGATGCGGGATCACCTCGTCAGTCATAAAGGGATCGTCTTTGGCATGTATGATCAATGTCGGTTTAGTGATGCGGCTGACAAAGGGCAAGCCACTGGCACGAGTATAGTAATCGTCAACGCCATTAAAACCGTGTAAAGGTGCGGTGACTTTATCGTCAAACTCATAGAAGGTATTTAAACGCTCGACCTCTAGCTGGCTTAGCGGCATAGAGATGGCTAAGTCGGGATCGCTCAGCTTATGGCTTATTTTTTGTCGTAACTGCTTAATTAAATGACTTTGATAAACCTTTGAAAAGCCATTTTCTAAACGTTTAGCACAGGCCGATAATTGCAGCGGCGCCGAGACAACTACGGCGCGGGCTAATAGGCTGTCATCTTGATATTCGCCCTGATATTTAGTCAGTACGTTACCGCCTAAACTGTAACCTACGGCTAATAATGGCGATTGCGGGTACGCGCTCTTCAGTGTTGATAAGCTAAACTGTAAATCGTCCGTGTCGCCACTATGATAACTACGAGCGAGTCGATTAGCCTCACCAGAACAACTTCGGTGATGATGTACTACCGCTGCCAACTGTTGTGCTTTACAGGCTTGCAGTATCCGCCGCGCATAATGGGATTGAGCACTGCCTTCTAAGCCGTGGATAATCAGCACAATCGGTTTGCCCGCCTGTGGTATATCCTGCCAATCTAAATCGACAAAATCGCCATCGGGTAACTCTACACGTTGGCGTTGTAATTCAGGTTTAGCCACTTTAGTGAATACGGGTAAAATCGTTTGTATATGGGGGCTCTTGGCCCACCAAGGTGGCATAAAGGTATTTGGCATGGGTATTTATCTTGGTATCGGCTATTGCTGAAAATTAAAACGTGTGTTTAATTTGTACCCAATTCTCTCGCAATGGAGAAACTCGTATGTTGAGGTCGCTTAGGTATAAACAGACCGCTATTGTAGCACAATTGTTTTTTATGCTGATATTGAGGAGCGACAGATGAAGCGACGAACCTTTTTAATGAGCGCGTTTGCCGGTACGGCGGCGTTAGCCTTAGGGGTTAATCTCTATTCTCCCGAGTTTAGCTTGCCTGAAGACAGTGAGGCTAAAGATTATCGTTTGCTGTTTAGCGTACTCTTACCTGTCATGCTCGACGGCGCCTTGCCCGATGTGACGCTCCCCAAGTTAGCGGCGCAGAATCGCACCTTAAATGCCATTAAACAATCTATTGCAGTATTACCTGATGAGCAGCAAACCGAATTGTTTGAACTACTCGATATGCTCGAAAACCGCCTTGGATTATTGCTACTTACGTCAAGTATGACGCCGCTATTAATGCGTTCTCCCGCTGAGTTAACACAAATGTTGGAAACGTGGCGTCATAGTTATTTTGCACTATTACAAACGGCCTATTTAGGACTGCGAGAACTCATCATGGCCAGCTTTTACGCCTGCCCAGAGCATTGGAGCCGTTTGCATTATGCTAAACCTGAGCTATTTAAATCCTAAGCCTTTTAAAGTCTAAGTCCTTTAAAACCTGAGTTCTTTAAAACTTGAGTATTAAATAAAAACTGACTTGCATGCGTATTAAAAGTCGAATAATAACAACCTTACCCGCGACAGTGGAGCACCCAAGTTGGCAATTATAGATCCCATAGTGAATGGCTTAAACTCAGGTTGGTTGCATACCGATGCGAGTCAATTGCAAGAGAACCAAACGTTTGAAGCCGATGTGGTTATCGTTGGTACGGGGGCTGGCGGCGGCGTTGCGGCTGAAATCCTCACCCAAGCGGGGCTGAGTGTCATCATGATTGAGGCGGGGCCGCTTAAATCGTCTAGTGATTTTAATATGGAAGAGCGCGTTGCTTACCCCAACTTGTATCAACAGGCGGCGGCGATGAAAACCGCCGACAAGACGATTGGGATTTTTCAAGGTCGTGCTGTTGGTGGCTCAACCACAGTGAATTGGACGACTTCTATTCGCACGCCGACGCAGGCGTTAGCTTTTTGGGCGCAACATAAATCAGTTGCTGGACTCAATCGCGAGAGCTTAGACCCTTGGTTTGAAAAAATGGAGCAAAGGCTCAATATCCATGAGTGGAATTACGAACCCAATCGGAATAATGCCGCCCTAAAACAAGGTTGTATCAATCTCGGTTGGGATTATACCGTTATCAAACGTAATGTAGTGGGGTGCTGGAATACTGGCTATTGCGGTATGGGTTGCCCCGTCAATGCTAAGCAGTCGATGTTAGTCACCACGATACCCGCATCGCTTGATAAAGGGGCACAGCTGATCAGTCGCGCGAAAGTGATTAAAATTGAACACCATAATGGTCAAGTCTTTGCGCTAAAAGCACAGGCGCTGGATATCAATTTACGCCCAACTGACGTGGAGCTGTTATTTAAAGCTAAACATTATATTTTAAGCGCGGGCGCCATTCATACACCCGTGCTGTTAATGCGCTCGCAAGTGCCCGATCCCTATCAGTTATTAGGTAAACGTACTTTTTTACATCCAACGCTATTATCAGGTGGTGTATTTGCCGATGCAATTAATGGTCATAGCGGCGCGCCGCAATCTATCTACTCCGATGAATTTGTGTGGAAAAATACCGCCGATGGTGAGCTAGGTTATAAACTTGAAGTGCCGCCAGTGCACCCAATTTTAATCGCCTCTAAAACCTTAGGATATGGTACGAGTCATGCCGAGTTAATGGCGCAATTTAATCAATTACAAGTGACTATCGCCCTCATCCGTGATGGTTATCATCCCGATAGTCAAGGCGGTGAAGTGCACTTAACCCCTAAGGGGTTTAATTTAGATTATCCGTTGACCGATGCCTTTTGGCGCGCCGCCCGCCGCGCCTTTGCCAGTATGGCGGAATTACAATTTGCGGCAGGCGCGCTAAAAGTGCTACCGATCAGCGATGGCATGCCATATTTATCGTCGTGGAAAGAGGCGAAAGAGAGTATTGCGCAGATGTCGCTGGCACCGCTGCGCACTGTGGTTGCATCAGCGCATGTGATGGGCGGTTGCCCTTTTGGGGAAGATGAAAAGCTTTCTATGGTCGATAGTTATGGTCAGTCGCACTATTTAGCTAATTTATCTGTGATGGACGGCTCTGTTTTTCCGACTAGCCTTGGGGCCAATCCTCAGTTATCGATTTATGGCATCACGGCACGTAATGCCACTAAGCTAGCTGAGAAGTTGACCGCTGGCTTAACTTAACTTTCAGCTAAAATATTTAGCACAAATATCATCAAACCTATGACAGCATCAAAGAGTATGCAACCATTTGATGCTGTTATTCTTTTTCACTACGACGTAGGTCTGTTACGGCTTATCTCTGCATTGTGGTATTGAGTGTTATCACTCAGATAAACTCACTGGTAAGTGCCCTGTTTTAACTAAGATAATGGTTTCTTCTTTTACAAACGGAAAATGGCCGCTCATGTGTGGACTACGTATCCAAGTGTGGCGCGGATATTCGCCCTGTTCATCTTGAAACTTACCCGTTAGTACTAATATTTCTTCGCCGCCAAAATGGCGATGGGGCTGAAATACTTCATCTTTAGGCCATTTAACTAGCGCGGTATGCTCATGCTCAAACTCGTGTAGTGGCATAACTTGTAGGCCACCCATTCCTGTTAACCATGGAGTATGTAGGGTATTGAGTTTAACAACATCAGTATCGCGCGGATCAAACTGATTAAGTTTTACAAAGATGATGCAACCTTCTTTACTAAAGGGCGCATGCTGGCTTCCCGGAGGATTGCGCAGATAACTACCCGCAGGATAATCGCCATTTTCATCGGAAAATACGCCCTCAAGCACAAAAATCTCTTCGCCAAACGGATGCTGGTGGGTCGCAAACTGGGAGTGCGCATCATATTTCACTATGCTACTGGTGTGTCCTGACTCTTTAGCTTCCCGTTCCAGCGGTTTGCGCCACACGCCTTGAGCAGGACTTGGCTGCCATGGTTGCTGCTGCGTATCGATAACGATGCGTTCGCTAAAGTTCATGTTGAGCATAGTGTTACGCCTTATTTATCTTAAGTGTCGGTGGTTTAAGTGGCTTCATTTTAATCGCTGTTATGTAAACTGATTGGCCTTAAATATCGGCCACTTTAAATTAATAACATTTCAAATTTGAGCCACTGTTAATGTAACTCACTTTTAATGTGGCTCACTTTTAATCTGCAAGGTTAAATCAGTTTCGTCCAGCCATCACGCCGCCGTCAATATCCCAAATGGCACCTGTAACCCAACTGGTTTCATCTGACAACAGAAAGCAAATACTGTTTGCCACATCAAGCGCTGTGCCTACTCTACCAATAGGATGAAAACCATTAAAGCTTGTCATCACTTGGTCAATTTGTGTCGCGTCAATAAAAGTATTGTAGATGGGTGTATTAACAACGGCGGGAGATACCGCATTCACTCTAATATTCTGGTCGGCAAGTTCCATGGCTAAGTGCTGCGTTAATGCATGTAATCCCGCTTTTGCCATTGAATACGCCGATGATGGCGTTGCTTTTATAGCTTGCTTCGCCCACATTGAACCGATATTGACTATGCTGCCCCCTCCGGCTTGGATCATTTTATGGGTCACTGCTTGCGTAATTTTAAATAGCGCTTTATTTAAATCCATATAAAGATCGTAATCAGAGTCTGAATGGTCGATAAAGGATTTAGGATTAAAGTAACCTGCGGCATTGACCAAATAACCTACTTTTTGTTCGAGCTGGTCAATGTGATTAATCAGGCGATTAATATCCGCAGCTTGGTAAAGGTTTGCTTGAAAACCCTCAACCTTCACGCCTTGTGCGCGGTAAGCATTGTTAAGTGTTGCCACTGCAGTGGTGAGTTTATCTTGCTGATTACCCACAATCAGCAGTGACACACCTTGCTTAGCAAGTTGTTTCGCTGTTTCAAAACCAATGCCGCTGCTACCACCGACAATAATCGAAAGATGTGCGCTATTAAATTTCATATTTTTATCCTAAGAATGATCAACGTGATAATCTTATGAATTCCATAACTATTTTAACAGTAAGTACAAATCGGTAAGTCAGGTACTTTTGGGTACATCTTTATGAATAACAATGAAAAAATTATTGTGAGAAAAACGCCGCCAGAACGTTCTGCCCGTATGGTGGAAACGATTTATGGCTGCAAATGGTCATTAACGGTTTATCAGCTTTTGGCTAGCGGTGTACAGCGGCCGGGGGAAATGGTGCGTGCTGTTGATGGGCTTTCAACTAAAGTGTTGAACCAATGCTTAAAAAAGAACATCGAATTTGGCATTTTAGATAAAATTATTTTTAACGAACTTCCGCCACGAGTTGAGTATCAAGTGACTGACTTTGGCCAAAAATTTCTGCATATTTTGGATGAGCTAGAAAAGTTGCAGCAAGAAATCGACGCTTAATCTTACTGTTAGCGTCAATGTTTGCGATATTTTTATGGTTTGAGTCATGAACGTTAATAATGGCAGTCGGTTAATCTTGACTCATACAGGTGAGAATCGTTGACTGTTTGGTGATGGTTAACGGTTTTATAAAACAGTCGCTTGTCGCTACAAGTTTGTAGCGCTAGCGAGTGACGAGAGGTATTAATCGATAGAGCTTAAATACCTTGCCATGCAGCATTCAATTACTGCTGCGCCGTAAACGTGTCATGCAATCTAAGTGATTATTAGCATTTAACAAAGTGTCTAGAAAAAACGATTACATTTCAATATATCTGCATCGCCGAGAGCTTAGGGCGCTAACATGCCCATACTGTTGACATCCGCGTCACCAAGGCCAAATAAACTTAAATAACTCACTAGGTTACTCGACTGGCCGCTTGGCAGTAATCCATTGAGTTTATTTAAAATAGTCCGCTGGGCTTTGCGTTCCATCATCAACTCGACATCCAGCATTTGCTGATATTCGTTTTCGGTTAGGTTCGTTTTAGCCAGACGGCGCAGACGGCGATAGGGCGACACAAAGCGTTCATCCCATTCGTTAATTGCAGTCGCCAGCATTTGCCACTGCTGCACGCTATATTCTCTTGGCCCTGCAACATCGAGGGTAATATCTAAATATTGCGCTAGCAAAAGTAGGTTTACGTTGACTTGGCAACTGTCTTGTAATTCGAGGCATAGGGCTTTATTTTGCCCATAACTCATATCACACCATTGCCAAATTTGACTGTCTAATTGGGTTACATCTGACATACTTTTCCTTCAAACACTAGGGTGCTTTTATGTGCGCGTATTACTGGCTCAGTATCTCAAGTTCCAATGCATCAATCTCTTCTTGCAACTCGAGCCATTGCATTTCACTTTCTTCTAAGGTTTGCGTCAAGCGAGTTCGTTCGTTAAGTACCGCGGTTAGTTTCGCTTTGTTATCTTGATCATATAATTCGCTATCAGCCAATAAATGCTCTAACTCCGCAAGGCGCTCGCTCAGCTTATGTTGATCGGTTTCTAACTTAGTTTGCTTACGCTTTAAAGGCGATACTTTTTGGCGTACTTCTGCTTCGAGACGCTTCTGCAGCTTTTTATCTGCCGCAGGTTTGAGCTCGTCATTATTGCTGTTTTGGCTAGAACTCGCCTTTGCTGCATCGAGCAACCATTGATGGTAATCCTCTAAATCGCCATCAAAAGCGCGGACTTCACCCTGATCAACCAGATAGTAATCACTACAGGTTAAGCGCAGTAAATGACGGTCGTGCGATACGATAACCATTGCACCTTCAAAGGTTTGCAGCGCCATAGTTAAGGCGTAGCGCATTTCTAAGTCTAAATGGTTGGTGGGTTCATCGAGCAGTAAAAGGTTAGGGCGTTGCCATACCAATAGCGCTAACACTAAACGCGCTTTTTCGCCGCCAGAAAAGGGGCGTACTGGTGAGAGCGCCATATCGCCGTTAAAGCCAAAACCGCCTAAAAAGTTACGTAATTCTTGTTCTCTGGCATTAGGCGCTAAACGCACTAAATGCTGCATTGGCGTATCGTCAAGGCGTAAAAACTCAATTTGATGCTGGGCAAAGTAGCCAATATTGACGCCAGGATTAGGTTCATACAAACCGATTAGTGGCGACAGTTGGCCAGATAACAGCTTGATTAATGTTGATTTACCCGCGCCGTTACGGCCCAATAATCCAATGCGCGCACCCGGTACTAAGTTTAAATGCACTTTACTGAGGATTTGCTTTTCGCCATAGCCAACGGCCACTTGCTCCATCTTAATCAACGGATTCGGCAATGCTTCTGGCGCACGAAACTCCATATAAAATGGACTATCGGCTTGTGATGGTGATAGTTCAGCCATACGCTCTAGCGCTTTTAAGCGGCTCTGTGCCTGCTTGGCTTTACTTGCCTTGTAGCGGAAACGGTCAACGAAGGATTGTATATGCGCGCGTTCTTTTTGTTGGCGCTCATAGGCGACCTGTTGCTGCGACATACGCTCGGCACGAATACGCTCAAAGGCACTGTAATTACCTTTGTAGAAATTGAGTTTTTGATTTTCAACATGGACGATTTCATCAACGATTTCATCGATAAAATCTCTGTCATGGCTGATTAGAATTAGCGTGCCTTGATAGGACTTAATCCAACCTTCGAGCCAGTACATGGTATCTAAGTCTAAGTGGTTGGTGGGTTCGTCGAGGAGCAATAAGTCAGAGCGGCACAGTAGCGCTTGGGCTAAGTTAAGGCGCATACGCCAGCCGCCCGAAAAGCTTTTTACGGGATTGCTTTGATCGGCTTCACTAAAGCCCAGACCCGCTAACAATGAACCCGCGCGCGAATGAATCGCATAACCACCGATAGCGTCGATTTTGCCGTGTAAGAGTGCGATGGCATTGCCGTCGTTATCTTCTTGGGCCTTGTGTAATAAGGCTTCTAATTGACGATATTCGCTATCGCCATCGATCACATATTCCAGTGCCGAGACGTCGAGCGCAGGGGTTTCTTGGGCCACTGTGGCAATTTGCCAGCCAGAAGGCAGGCTAAACTCACCTTTATCTAGGCTTAAGTGACCTAAAATTAATGCGAGCAGTGAAGATTTACCTGTGCCGTTAGCACCGACTAAACCGACCTTATGGCCAGGATAAATCGTAAGAGAGGTCTCATCTAGCAGGGTTTTGCTGCCACGGATTAATTGCGCTTGGTTGATGCTGATCATTGACTACAACTTGGTTAACACGAGAATTTATCAGGGCACAGATAATAGCGTACAACCCTGTTTCAAACCACAACCTGACTCGATAACTCGGACAATTAATCGACTTTTCAGGATGATCTTTCGTGAATCGCATCACATCGCCCTAAGGCTTCATACTTTAAGGTAACGCTGGTATTCAAGCATCAGTGTGGCAAAATAGCAGCAATTTATTCGGCCGAATCTCTTGGCCCTGCTATCTGGTCCCTTATCTATTATGACAAACACTAAAATCAAAAAGCGTTTCGTAGCCGGTGCTAAGTGCCCAAAATGCAGCGCCAAAGATACTATTTTGCTCTACAAGGAAAACGGCATCGAAACCGTTGAATGCACAGAGTGTGACTACCGTGAACAGCAAACCGATGAAAAGGTCACTGAAAAAGCCACCGGCGCTGTGATAGGCGTGTTTAAGCCTGACTAGGTTTCGCTAGGTAGTCCAGAAAATTAGATTCGTAAAAAACATCTCCGATGTGCAGTGTCGATTGGCAATATTACTTCAGTGATACGCCGCCTATTGTTTTTAAAATAAGCTTCCCTGAGGGCTCGTCGATGGCATCCATGCCACCGACGGTCACTTCCGTAATAATGCCAATCCTAACTAACCCTCTCGCTATTCGTTTAACTGCCTCAACGGCTCGAATGTCAGCCCTTTGTGAGCTTATAATTTGAGATACATAAAGTAATGGATACCATAAAGTAAAGCCTAGCGATGAGGGACTTCAAAAATTGTTTCAGTGAATCAGACTTACCTAGTCTGGTTCAGGCACAAAATCCTACCATTTTGCGCTGGCTTCGGGCTAACGCGCATGCGCACTATATAAATATTAGGGAAGTCAACAGAACTCATGTACTCAAAAAATACACAAAAGCTTGTAGAAATACATATATCTGAAGCTAAAAAACATGCATTACAGTTGTTCGCTTTCACCAGCGCCATATTCCCAGCAGAGTGGAGTAGCTCTTGGAATGAAGTAGTTACTTTTAGTCTTCTAGAATTTTCATTTCATGCCAGAAAAGTTAACGAGTTATGTGAGTTTAAAAATGAGGCTTTTCCTAGCATTAATCAGTTAATGGTTAAAATATCTGAGAATGACCCTGGGAATTGGGAAACCAATTACCATTTTGCCTTAAATGCTTTTATACATATTAAGTCTTTCATAATTGGCCAGGCGCACGCTGACCATAGAGTTATATTTCCGAGTTCATCGGCCAACTTACAAACAACGTATGTAAAAATTAAAACGGACAACTATCAAGAAAGAACCATCAGTATTTGTGGTTTAGTCTTTTGTTTTTTAAATCATGTAATACCCTTGCTAAGGAGTAAGTATCCTGATTTAAAGTTTTAATCGCGGCGTTAGCGATAGATTTCCTCATGGTCGTTTAATCCGTGAATCACTCTACACCAGACTGATTCACGCTATCCCCTAAAACCCGCCCTAACCCCCGTTTGCGACTATTCTGGGGCATTTTTTCCCTTAAGATGAATCAAATCTCTAGAGAACTGATTCATCTTCCTGTTACGTCCATTCTGACTAGTTATATCAAGTGTTGATTGGTTTGTAGTCGAAAGAGGCGTTACTGATAGAATATCTAATCCGAATCTGGCTAATAAGAGTAAATTATCTAACAAGGTTATGCTCCATATTTTTAGATGACGAAACAGTTGTATGGGGTGTGAGAATGGCCATTGGGGCATCTGTGACCGTTGGCGACATGGATGTCGCCGTCGAGCCCTCACGGAAGAGTTTACGGCGTGTCACTGGGGAGACAATGGCCATTACCTCTGAACCAGTGATTAAACGTTATTCCGTTTTTCTTTCAAAACGCTTAAGCGATCAGTCTCGTTTAAGCTAGCTAGAACGCCTTGTACTCAATCTTCAACCGTTCTATATTTTCGAATGTTTAGGCCGTGATTTCGCGTTATTCTTTTGTAAACTTCCTTGTTATTCTGCCTCCATCAGCAAAGCGTTTGTGTCTTGTGTTAGCCGTAGTATTTTGGCGTTGTACGCACCGCTTTGCTCAACCGATAGGAGAGCAGCAATGAAAGTATTAAGTCAGTTTTCCGCCAAAGCCGCGATGGATGGCGATGGGGTCAATATTCGCCGTGTCGCCGATTTTGTGACGACTAAATTTGATCCTTTCTTGATGATCGACGAAATTAAATCCGATGATGAACAAGACTTTATTGGCGGCTTCCCCGCACATCCCCACCGCGGGATGGAGACTTTCACTTATATTCGTAAGGGCGGTTTTGAGCACCGTGACCAAATGGGCAATGTGAAGGCGATTCGTGCGGGCGATGTGCAGTGGATGAGTACCGGGTTTGGGGTAGTGCATTCTGAAATGCCGCTGGCCGATGCTGTTGATGGTCTGCATGGGTTCCAAATTTGGGTCAACATGCCCGCCAAAGATAAGTTGCGCCCCGCGACGTACCAAGATACTGCGGGTAGCACGAGCGTTGAAGCGACCAATAACACGGGCGCTAGCCTAAAAGCCCTAGCAGGTGATTGGGGCTTTAAAGATCAACCGCTGATTAGTGCGACCATTCAAGGATTAGCGGGCGAAGCTGCTATTGCTGATTTGAGCTTAGCGCCAAACGCTGAGGCTACGCTTGATTTGTCTCAACATGAGTTTGTGGCTTTGTATTTATATCAAGGTGGCTTACATAACCGTGACTTAGATGAAGGCGCAGATCGTTCCTTTGATGAGGGCGATTTTTTAGTGCTTGATAGTCAAAGTGAGATCAAATTTAAAGCTGATGAGCGCGGCGCTGGCATGTTACTGTTTGCGGGTAAACCTATCCGTGAAAAAATCGTCCAGATGGGCCCCTTTGTGATGAACACCCAAGCAGAAATTCAACAGGCGCTCCGCGATTACCAAGAAGGGCGTTTTGGCCATATCGCGTAATTTATTAAATCTGCCGTACTGAGTTAATTCTGAAGCTAAATCTAAGCCCTGACTTCTAGCAGGGCTTTTTTGTTGCTGTTCACGCCTGCTATGTCTATTGCTTAAGGACTTGAGGCAAAAGTCGCGCTTTGTTGCTACAATAGCCGTGCTTTTGGGTTGAGCTGGCTTAGATTTTTAATCTAGCCTAAAGCTAACCTGAATGTAAATAAATCAGTTTAATCGATAAGTAACGCAATTTCAGTAACCTAGCAGCCGCTTCGTTACCCACCACAGGATATTCACCTTGAGCAACTCTGATACTAAGCCTAATCCATCAATGGCTTTTTCGACTCTTAAGCTAAAACCCGAACTGCTTGAGAACCTTTCTTCTATGGGCTACAACGAGATGACGCCAATTCAGGCGCAAAGTTTGCCACCCATTTTAGCGGGGCAGGATGTGATAGGTCAGGGTAAAACTGGCTCGGGTAAAACGGCCGCCTTCGGCCTAGGGTTACTGAACAAGTTAGACGTTAAACGCTTTCGTATTCAAACCTTAGTATTATGCCCAACCCGCGAGTTGGCCGACCAAGTGGCGCAGGAAATCCGTACCCTTGCCCGTGGTATTCATAACGTTAAAGTGCTGACACTTTGCGGCGGCGTGCCTATGGGGCCACAAGTTGGCTCGTTGGAACACGGCGCGCACATTATTGTGGGTACGCCGGGTCGTATCGTCGATCATTTAGATCGCAATCGCTTAGATTTAAGCAATCTCAACATGTTAGTGCTTGATGAAGCCGATCGCATGTTAGAAATGGGCTTCCAACCCGCCCTCGATGCCATTATCGAACAAGCCCCGCGTGAGCGCCAAACGCTGCTATTTAGCGCAACGTTCCCTGAACAAATTGAATCGATTGCTAAGCAAATCATGTATGAACCGACCATGGTTAAAGTGGAAGGTAATCACGACAGCTTAAGTATTGCTCAGCATTTTTATCACTTAGACGATGACAAGGCGCGGATGCAAGCGCTGCAATTATTGTTGTTAGAACATAAGCCTGAAAGTGCGGTAGTGTTTTGTAATACTAAGCGTGAAACCCAAAAAATGGCCGATGAGCTTGAAGAGTTAGGCTTTAGCGTATTGGCACTACACGGCGATTTAGAGCAAAGAGACCGAGACGAAACCCTGCTGCAATTTGCTAACAAGAGTGCTTGTGTACTGGTGGCGACCGACGTTGCTGCCCGTGGTTTAGATATCGATGCGCTCGATGCCGTGTTTAACTATCACGTTGCCTATGACACCGAAGTGCATATTCACCGTATCGGCCGTACAGGCCGTGCGGGCAGTAAAGGCGCCGCTTATACCTTCTATAACGACCAAGATGGTTACAAAATTGCCTTGTTAGAAGAGTACTTAGAGCGCGAAATTACCAGCGAATCACTGCCATCTGAAAGTCTGCTCGGCAACACGCCTGCAGCGCCAACCATGATCACTTTACAGATCGATGGCGGTAAGAAGGAAAAGCTGCGTCCTGGGGATATTTTAGGTGCACTGACGGGTGATAACGGTATTGAAGGCTCGCAAGTCGGTAAAATTCAAGTAACCGATTACCGCGCCTATGTGGCGGTTAATCGTCAAGTCGCTAAAAAAGCTTTGAATAAACTAACGGGTGGCCGCATTAAGGGTAAATCTTACCGTGCTTGGCCGATGAAGTAAGACATATAAGCTTAATAAGGTTAATTGAGAAATGACTCGATAAACCTAAGCTGCAGTGATTGAAGGGGAGTGGACTTAGGTTCATTCCCCTTTTTTATATAAAAAATCCGAATGTATTTAATACATTCGGATTTTCATTTAGGTCAATAAGCGGCTAACTGAGCGTTTTATACCAACGATCGTTATTAGCCATCAACATTGCCTTTATTCGGTCTATTCATTTGTTATTTCATGCGGCGACGTATTGCTGCCAAAGGTAATAACAAGGCTGTTAACCAACCCAGTGCACCGCCACCTGACGATTCGACTTTTTTAGCATTTACAGTAATCGTTGCAGTACCTGGATCACTTTCAAGTTTTCCGTCAGAAGCGATCACTGAGAAGGTGAAGACATGCTCGCCAGCAGGAGCCGCGAAGTTAATTTTGCTACCACCAT
Organism: Shewanella sp. MF08487; assembly: GCF_050848685.1. Lineage (NCBI taxonomy): Bacteria > Pseudomonadati > Pseudomonadota > Gammaproteobacteria > Alteromonadales > Shewanellaceae > Shewanella > Shewanella sp. MF08487. Next base: position 32,997 of record NZ_JBOZPB010000022.1, on the reverse strand, counting down.
TGGTAAATGCGACTTTAGTACCACCAGTTTGTACCCAGTTATAGGTTAACGTGTCGCCGTCAGCATCTTTCGCATTGGCCTCGGCTGTTACAACATAGCCTTCAGTGCTGACCATACCTGTCGGTGAAACTGTGGGTTTTGTATTATTAATCAGTACAGTTACCGTTGCAGGTGCTGAAGTGTTACCCATAGTGTCCAGTGCAACAACTTCAACTTCTATCGTTTTGCTTTGTTGATTAATCACGGCATCAGCACTTAAACGTACCGTGCCATCCTTATCGACTATAACCATACTGCTGCTAGAACCTAAGGTCACAAACTCAGAGAATGGGCTGGTAATCATATCTGGATCGGTTGCGGTGAGTTTACCGATCACAGCACCTACAGCCGCACCTTTATCTACTGAAAGTGTCACGTCTGCTACTGTTGGTGCAGAGTTACCTTCATCTGAAGTATTGGCTGTAACTGACATAGAACCTGAGTCGGATAAAAACATAAAGCCGATAGCGTTGTCGCCAACTTGAGTTTTTAAGGTTGCACTAGCACCCGGTTTTAGCTCAGTGACTTCATTACCTTCGGTATCAAGGAGCATGGCTGAGGTTCCTGAACCATCCAATAGCAATGTTGCGGTTACACTGTCCTCATCGCCTGAGGGGGTTGGCGCCCAGTCGCTATCTTCGGCGCGAAAACGAACCGTGATAGTTTTGCCTAAATCGGCTTGAGTTAGCCCTAAATCTTCAAAACAGGCGGTGCTAGTTAAAAAGTCATTACCTGTCACATGGTACACAGGCTCTAATATTGCACCCTCATCGCCATAGGGAGAGACTACGCCATAAATCACTTTAGGATAAGCCTCATTAAACCAGCTCAAATTAGCCGTGGCTACGGTGTAATCCCATTCGCCATCATTATTGAGGTCATAATCGACCGAATAGTTACCCGCTAAAGGGTGAATAATCGGATCGCGCATTTGGAAGGTGTTATAAATCGCAATACCTGCATTACATGAGCCATCCACTAAAAGCTCACTTGATGCATTGAGCAAGTCGTGACGCTTGGTGATATCTACTGGGCTAGTTGCTAACAACGGCGCTGTAAATGGATCGCTAATGGATGTTGCACCTACGTTGGTGAGTGTACGCACTAAACCATCGGCAGTTTTTTCGGTAGTCACAGAAATGGCTGCCGCTGCTTTCGGTAAAATGTGATAAACCAAATGTAATGCTTTTTCTTCGCCATCCATGAATTGAATCGCGCCATCGTATTCTGATAGCGTAAGTGCTGTTGATGCATCCTCAGCAGTACCATCAAGCTCATAGGATGATGTGAGCGTCCATTCAGGCAGTTTTGTTGGATCAATCGTTGCGGTTACATCGAAGCTAACCGTTTGTCCTGCTGGAATTGTCACACTTGCTGGTAATTCAAAGCTCAGCGCTCCAGAGTCGATATCATTTTGGAAACGTTGCTCGGCTTTGAGCGTATAGGTTTTCTCTGCAGTGGAGAAGTTTTTTACCGAAACTGTTTTAGTTACGGACGTAGTTTTATTGAGTGCGAGCAAGCCAAAGGCTAGTGCGGCTTGTTTCGTCTCTTTATTCCACGCGATAACAGGTAAATTAACTGCTTTTTCAATATCGACTAAACCTGAACCAATATAGCTAATCGGTGCTAATTCGGCATCGGGATTAATTGCTTTTGGCTCAAGTGTTACGTCTAGATTTGCTGAGTTCATCATCGTTGCTTTAATTTCAAAGGCACTACGATGGGGTAAGGCTTCACGTACGATACTGATAGCACCAGCTGTGATAGGGCTAGAGAATGAAGTACCACTAATTGGGGTTAGGCCATCACCTTTACCTGGTTCAGCGGTAAGGATATCGGTACCTGGAGCGGTAATTTCAGGTTTTAAAGTACCCGCAATAGAAGGGCCGCGTGATGTAAACGTAGCAATAGCACCTGCAGTCGTCACTTCTGTTGATGAAATACTAAAGGCTACATCGCCTGCAGCTAGAGCTGCTTTAATTGCATCACCGTCTTCTTTTGACACCATAACTGATGGAATAGTGATGTTATCATCCTCACCGCCCATCACTATGGTGCCAGCTGCGTTGTTTGCTACGACGACAAATGATGCGCCTTTAAGCTGAGCATTCAATACTTTAACAGCAAAGCCACACACGCCTCGATCGATCAATACCGTTTTACCGGTTAAATCTTCAGTGTATGCGAGGCAACCATTTTTATTGGCGGCAGGATATACCATTGGCGCCGTTGCATTGCTGAAACTATATTCATTTGATTTATTAAATCCGGCACCCATTGCATCAATAGCCCCGCCCATGAACATGGCATCTATTTTGCCAACTTTGGTGGTGGGATGTGTCATCGCTCCAACTGACAGGGCGCTATTGGTGGTACTCGGGCCGCCAACGATAAAAGGGGTTGGGCCATCATTACCCGCAGAAATAACCAGGTTAACGCCAAGCTGCACCATTTCATCGATTAATACTTGAACGGCGCCGCCATCGGTATCACCAAAATCGCCGCCTAAAGACATGTTGACTGTATCAACGCGATCGCTGATATCACCATCGCCATTAGGGTCCATTGCAGCTTCAAGAGCATTAAGCTGTGCAATACCCGAACAAGTTCTCTCACAAATAGAATAAACCAGTAGTTCAACGTCTGGCGCAACACCTACTACAGAGTGGCTAACATGGGTACCGTGGTTAGTACCGACATCAATCGGGTTAGGGTCGTTATTAACAAAATCCCAACCGCCAATCACTTTTCCTTGTGGCCAATTAGGCGCTTCACTCTTAGCGGCAGCGGCAGTGTTATAGTCAGCAATTACGCCTGAACCGCCTAGCGCTTTGTGAGTGTAGTCAACCCCTGTATCAAGAATGGCAACACGCTGGCCTTTTCCTGAGGCAACGCCTGCTTCAATAATGGCTTTGGCTTTTATGTATTCAGCACTGGCTTCAACATTCAGCTTGTAGTCATAGATAGGTAATATCTCGGCGACTTCAGCATTTTTGAGTAAAGAGGTAATTTTTTTATAATCGCCCTGAACAATAATGGCGTTAACCAATTTTGAGGTCGTTGCAACAACCTTAATATCGGCATCCATGCTCTGAATGGCATTTTTAACTTTTGATTGTGAACTTTCGATATTGCTCATCACCGATTGACGATTCATGCCTTTCAATTGACTTTGCTGAGCAATCGAGGGGGCTTTTAAGCGGATCATCCAAGCCGAAGCTTGTTTTTGTTCATTACGTGGATTTTTAGTGACGCTCTGACCCGCATACTTGTCCGTTGTTTGGTTCGTTGTATTGTATTGGATTGGTGTACCGGCGAGTGCAGCGCTAGATAATAGGGCTGCAGAGATAGCGATTGATAGTTTTGTTTTCACAACTTCTTCCTTGTCAATTAATACGTTAGCACTTTATTTTTTAAAGCGCTGACGGTCGAATTGTTATTGTTATGCTTCGCTCTTTGGCGATGGCACTAGAAGTTGTAACACGTAACGATAATATAGTTAACAGTTTGTAGCGAAAAAGATGTAAATCACATTTTGCCGTATTTTGTGCTGTTTGTGCGTTTTTGATAGTATTCGCTTAAGGCTTAACGGCTCTTACTATGGGGTTTTGCAAGCTAATTAGGGTTTCTGTTGACTGGATTTCATCAATGGATTGAATGCGATTAATCAATACATGCTGTAAACCATCAATGGATTGGCACATAACCTTTACAAAAATACTGTAATTACCAGTAGTATAGTAGGCTTCTACGACTTCTTCTAAGGCATTGAGTTTTGCAATCGCTGCTGGGTAATCGCCCGCACTCTTCAGATTGATACCAATAAAACAACACACGTCATAGCCGAGGGCTTTTGGGTTTACCGTGATTTGTGCGCCGGTAATAATGCCTGCTTGCTTCATTTTTTCTACGCGAACATGAATCGTGCCGGCACTCACGCTGAAGCGTTTTGCGAGTTCGGCAAACGGCGTGCGCGCATCTTGCATTAGGGCTTCGAGGATATGGTTATCAAGTTGATCGCGCTGAAATGCGGTATCCATAATTAAATTCTCTATAACGTAATGAATTATCATAAAGTTACGTTTTTTTATAGAGAATTGCTATAGCTTTTGGCGGTATTAGCCGAGATTAATGATCATTGTTCGCCTTGTGGCTCACAAAAAGGCGGTTCAGCGCTAAAAGTCATACTAATCCCTGAGTATGGATGTTTAATAGTGAGTTCTGCGGCATGCAATAACAGGCGTGGTGCTAATGATTTTGCCAGTGGATCAGCATAAAAACCATCCCCTAAAATAGGATGACCCAGCGCCATCATGTGTACGCGTAGTTGATGTGAACGGCCAGTGATAGGCGTGAGTTTAACAAGACTTGAGCGTTTGGCACGACTCAATACTTGGTAGTGGGTTAACGAGGGTTTGCCAACAAGATGATCAACTTTTTGTTTAGGCCGATTCGGCCAGTCGCAGATGAGCGGATAATCAATACTACCCGTGTCATTTTTGACATGGCCCGCAACCCTAGCAAAGTAGGTTTTGCTGGTTTCTCTATCATGAAACTGGCGTTTTAATTCACGCTCGGCGCTGCGGATTAAGGCCACAACAATCACGCCTGAGGTCGCCATATCGAGGCGATGGACAATTTGGCTGTGGGGATACTCGGCTTTCACTCGGGCGTAAACACTGTCGTAATGGGCAGGCGAGCGACCGGGCACAGACAACAACCCAGAAGGTTTGTTAATCACGATAATGTCTTTATCTTGATAAAGAATATCGAGCCAAGGAGTGGTCGGTGGTTGGTAAATAAAGTCAGTCATAAGGAGGCCTATTCGTCAATGCGCGGCAAAGATACCCTGCTAGGCTTGAGGGTGCAAGTTCAGGTTAATAAGCAAAAAAGTAAAGCGTATTAGTTGATGATTTGCTGATAGAGCTAAATTTTAGATTTTGTTATACTCACCTCCTTTTCGTTATCGATGATTTTGAGCCTGTAAAGCCATGAGCCAGCCAGATATTTACACCCCTGAGAATCTTTCTCATGTTCATAACCGCCTAGAGTTATTGGCGCCTGCAAAAAATGCCGATTATGGTATTGAAGCCATTCGCCATGGTGCCGATGCGGTTTACATTGGTGGCCCAGCATTTGGCGCACGGGCAACGGCGGGCAACAGTGTTGAAGATATCGCGCGTCTGTGTACTTATGCTCATCAATATCATGCGCAAGTATTTGTTGCCCTCAACACTATTTTGATGGATGACGAACTGAGCGCCGCCGAAAAACTCATTTGGCAATTGTACGATGCAGGGGTTGATGCGTTGATCGTACAGGATATGGGCGTGTTGCAACTTAACTTGCCCCCCATTGCCCTGCATGCCAGTACCCAAATGGATAACCGCAGCCCAGAAAAAGTGGCATTCTTAGAGCAAGTGGGCTTTTCTCAAGTGGTACTCGCCCGTGAGTTGGGCTTAAGCCAAATCCGTGATGTTGCAGCGCATACCAATATGCAACTCGAGTTCTTTATTCACGGTGCGCTCTGCGTGGCTTACAGTGGTTTATGTAATTTGAGTCATTCTTTTAGTAATCGCAGTGCTAACCGCGGTGAATGTTCACAAATGTGCCGTTTACCGGGCAATCTTAAGACTCGTCAAGGCGATGTGTTAGCGCAAAACGAACATTTACTGTCTTTAAAAGACAATAACCAAACCGATAATCTCGATGCGTTAATCGATGCAGGTATTCGCTCGTTTAAGATTGAAGGTCGCTTAAAAGATTTAAGCTATGTTAAAAACGTCACTGCGCATTATCGCCAAAAGCTCGATGAGATTATCGCGCGTCGCCCTGAGTTTAAGGCGTCGTCCCATGGTCGTTGTGAGCACAGCTTTATTCCTGATCCCGAAAAGACCTTTAACCGTGGCAGTACCGATTATTTTGTTAATGAGCGTAGCCAAGGCATTAAAGATTTCCGTTCGCCTAAATACATAGGTGAAGAAGTGGGTAAGGTCACAAGCATAGGTAAAGACTTTATCCAAGTAAGCTCAAGCCATGAGTTTAATAATGGTGATGGTTTAGCGTTTTTCCCGGCTAACTTTGCTACGGCAAAACAGTCCGATGATAAGCTGCAAGGTCTGCGTGTTAACCGTGCCGAAGGGCTTAAATTACATGTATTGCAAGTGCCACGGGACTTAAACGTCGGCATGACTCTGTATCGTAATCATAACCAAGCCTTCGAAGCCCAGTTAGCAAAGGAGTCATCTAAACGAATTATTGGCGTTGATTTACGTTTGAGTGACACCGATGATGGCCTAGCACTGACATTGACCGATATCTACGGATTAAGCGCCACCGTTAACTTAGCGGTCGACAAAACGCCAGCCACCGATATTGATAAAACGCTGCAAAATACTCGCACTCAGTTGGGGAAACTCGGTAGTACCGACTTTGTTGCCCGCAGCATTAGTATCGATACCGCGCAAGCATGGTTCTTGCCCGCCTCAGTGCTTAATGGCCTGCGCCGTGAAGGCGTTGCAGCGTTAGAGGCCGCCCGCGTGCAAGGTTATGTGCGTCCATTGCCGTGGAAACATAATCAAAATGCAGTGTATCCAGTTAAACATTTAAGTTACTTAGGCAACGTAGCGAACGAAAAAGCGAAAGACTTTTATCAACGCCACGGCGTGATTGAAATCCAAGATACCTATGAGAAAAATGGCGTAACAGAAGACGTACCATTAATGGTAACTAAGCATTGTTTGCGCTTTAATTTTAATTTATGCCCGAAAGAAGTGCCTGGAATTAAAGCCGATCCTATGGTGCTTGAAATCGGTAACGATGTGCTTAAGCTGGTGTTTGATTGTCAAAAATGTGAAATGATGGTTGTTGGTGAGAATCGCCAAGTCAGAGGCAAAAAGGATCTCTGGACCGAAGCGTAACTAAAGCGCCTACTGTCTTAAAGAATATAAAAGTGCGTATTAATATCGCACTTTTTTTATATTTATTTTATGCATCAACGGGAAGGAGAGTCAGTATGGGATTATTAGATGGCTTGCTAGGTAATGCGGCTGAGGTTGATTTGCAAGAGTTAGCTGAAGAGCTAAGGCCGATTATGGGCATTCAAGAAGAGTTAAAACTCGCTTATAAAGTGATCCGCGATCTATTCATCTTTACCAATAAACGCCTGATATTAATTGATAAACAGGGGCTTACTGGCAAGAAGGTCACTTATCATTCTATACCCTATAAATCCATTACCCATTTTGAAGTAGAAACCACGGGCCATTTTGATTTAGATGCCGAGCTTAAAATCTGGATCTCAGGCCAGAGTGACCCTTTAATAAAAGAGCTCAAGCGTGGTACTGATGTTGTGGGTATTCAAAAAACGATCGCCACGTTCGCACTGTAGTCGTTAGCCGAGTTAATAGCAGATCGCATACAGAGATGTAACCATGTTATTGCGTTATGTCTTCTTGGTTTTTTAGGAATAACCTTAGTTAACCTGAACTCTGTATAAGCTCTGCGTCTCTACAGGTTATTTTTCCCTTTATCTACGTTAACTTTGCTACTAATAACCTGCTATTAGTAGCAAACTTGCCTTGATAACGGAAAAACTACCTCTGTAGAGTTAATTATTTCGAATAAGGTAATAAGATTAATCAGTTACACAGCCACTATCCCGAATTCAGGTTATTTCTTTTATTGTACCAAGGGTCATTACAGTAGCACTTTGTTGAGCACGCGTTGCCAGTTGCCGCCCATAAAACGGTCGCGATCAGTGGCTTTAAAGCGCGCCTTGGCTAAGGCATCGTCGATACGGCTCATGCGGTCGATATGATTCAGCTCGGGGATCACGACATGCCTTGGCTCTGCATCAAAACCTAGCACGCCTTTTGCCCTCAGGCTGTACCACCATTCTTGATATTCTTTAATGCCTTTGGCGTTTTCATTACCGAGTGCCAGTAGGTTTTCTTGGCCACGGAGCGGGAAGTCATTAGCGATTGCCACGCAGTCCACTCCACCAACACGCATAACGTATTCCAGTTGGCGAATATAATCATCAATCGTGGGCACAGCATTATTGGTGAGCCAAAAACTCATCATAAACACACCAAATACGCCGCCGCTATCGCCAATGGCGCGGATCACTTCATCAGGAGAACAGCGGGCATTGTTTACAATACCGCGCGCCGCGCCATGACTTTGTACAATTGGTGATTTCGTTATCTTAGCCACATCTAATGCGGTTTGGGCGCTGGAATGACTCACATCGACCAAGATATTGGCGTGATTTAGTTTGGCGATAAGCTCGCGTCCGTGGGCGGTGAGTGGCTTATTAAGTCCGCCATTGGCATCGCTATCTAATGCGCCGCCAGCGAAGGTATTGCCATAGTGGTGAGTGAGTTGCAGTACGCGCAGCCCTTGTTGGTGGAACTCATCTACCCGCGCCCATTGGTTAGCTTCACTGTCTGCTTCGACACAATCAGCCCCTTGGATTTGAAAAAATACCGCAGTGCGCTGGCTATCGCGGGCACGTTGAACATCGAGTCCCCTCAACCCTTGCAATAAAATATCAGGACTCGCGCTGACCCGTTTAGCGGCTTGCTTGATGCTTTCCATGCAGGCTTTATAGGTGCGTTTATAGTTTTGCGTGCCATCGGCTTGTTCTATGGTCTCAACGGCCGAGATATCGCAAAGATAGGCATCGAGTTTAGAGGCGGTAATATCACTTAAGTCATCGGGCAGGAAGGACAAACCATCAACATATAACCGCCTTTGTTCGGCGGCAAAGCTAGGTAAACTGGCGAGTGGGCTTAACAGGGTTGCTGCGCCAAAACCTTTAAGGAGAGTACGACGGTAGTGATTAACAGCCTTAATGGGCATGCTCAGTTCCTATCAATAACGCAAATGTATCTTCTTTATACCTTTTTGAGACGTAGAAGTCTTTGATTAAATCCCTTTGTTGGCCTTTGTCCCCGAGCTGAACTTATGTTGATTTGGTATTGCTAAGTGGCTTTTTTTCTCGCTTATCGGGGTCAATCAAACCCCTCGGGTTATGATGATCGCGTGGCTTCAACCATAGCTTTTGCCAATGAGTTAAGGCCGTTGGTGCGTGATGGGCTGAGCTGGCCTTCTAGGCCCAATTGTTTGAAGTAAGCTGTAAGATCAAATGCTTGGATCTCAGCGCGACTTTTGCCATGGCAGGCACCAAGCAATAATCCAATCAAACCCTTCACGATGCGAGCGTCGCTGTCGGCTAAATAATAGTGTTTTCCTGCTTGTTCTAGATGATAAACCCACGCATCACTCTCACAGCCTTTAACCTGCACCGCATCGATACGAAGTTCAGGGCTTAAGCTTGGTAAGTCCTTACCTAACAACATTATTTGACGATACCTTTCCTGCCAGTTAGGTGCTTTGGTAAAGCGCGCCAGCAAGGTGTCTGTATCTTGCACTGTATAGTGGAAATCTGCCTCGTTTGGCATAGGCATAATCGAATCTGTCATGGTGCTACATCCTATCTTACTTATTTGAGCATCGTATGAGTGACATGTGAAACATACTGCTTACAGCAGTAAGTCTTTTACCGAGGCTAACGCGGTAATAAAGCGGTCGATATCGTCTTTATCTGTGTAGATACCAATAGAGGCGCGGCAACAGCCCTTAAGATTCAGGCTCTGCATTAATGGCATAGCGCAGTGGTGGCCGCAGCGTACGGCTATGCCTTGTTGATCTAATAAAATGCCCACATCTTGATGGTGTTCATCGGCAAGATTAAAGGCGACGACGCCGATATTGTCATCAAAGGCGCCGTATAAGTGCACTTCCCCGAGTGCGCGTAATTGGCACTGTAAATAGTTAAGCAGCTCGGCTTCATAGGCTTGAACTTGCCTCGTGAGCTCCGTTTGTAAAAAGGTAATGGCCGCACCTAAGCCTATTACTTCGGCAATCGGCGGTGTGCCCGCTTCTAAGCGGTTCGGCAGGCTACCAAATTCTGTTACCTCAAAGCTCACGCGTTTTATCATCTCGCCGCCAGTTAATAATGGCGCGAGACTATCTAACACGTCAAAACGGCCGTAAAGCACGCCAACGCCCGTGGGACCGTACATTTTATGCCCCGAGAATACGTAAAAATCACAATCGATGTCAGTCATATCCAGCGTTAAGTGCGCCACTGCCTGCGCGCCATCGACTAAGGTTATTGCGCCTTGGGCTTTTGCTAACTGAACTAGCTGAGCCACGGGATTGACTGTGCCTAGTGTGTTAGACACATGGCAAAGCGCGACGATTTTAGGCTTAAGTGCTAACAAAGCTTGATAGGCATCGATATCTAAGCGGCAATGTTTATCTAGCGGAATCGGCTTAATCACTGCGCCTGTACGTTTTGCCAGTTCTTGCCAAGGGACAATATTGGCGTGGTGCGCCGCCGAGTCTATTAAGATCACATCGCCTGCGGTTAATTGTGCGGTAAGCCCAAATGCGACTAAGTTGATTGATTCAGTGGTGCCGTGGGTAAAAATGATTTCTTCGCGGCGTTTTGCCTTTAAAAAATGTTGTAATTGGTCCCGCACGTTCTCATAACTTAGGGTGGCTCGCGCCGATAGCTGGTGCGCCGCGCGGTGCACATTAGCATTGTCGTTGGCGTAATATTGCGCCATCGCATCTAGCACTATTTGTGGTTTTTGGCTGGTGGCCGCGGTATCGAGATAACATAAAGGATAGCCATCAAGCATCTGCTTTAAAACAGGAAATTGTGCACGGATGTTTGCATTGTGGGGTGTTAGCAAGGCAGATTGAGTCATGGATGAGGCTAAGGCAATTAAAAAGGCTAATAGATCTTCTGTTATCTGCAATATGAATGCAAGTGTTAGCGAGGCTAGGGTGAGAAGCCAGAGCGTGGCAGAGCCGTTTATGATGGCAGAGTAAATTTATAATAGATATAACATCTGGCAGTGTAACCAGATGTTATATCGCACTTAATGCTTACTCATGCCTATGGACAAGGCAATCTAAATTTCTCGGACAGTTCACTTAAGCGCACGAGTAACTCAGGCGATAGCATAATGTTGAGGCTATCGATATTTTCTTTCAGTTGATATAAGTCGGTGGCGCCGATAATGTTAGAGCCGACAAACTTACGAGAGTTAACAAAGGCTAATGCCATTTGCGCGGGCGTAAGCTTAAACTCGTGGGCTAAATCGACGTAGGCCTTGGTGGCCTCAAGCGCTATTTGTGAGCCTGTGTAGCGGGCGAAACGCTTAAACAAGGTCAGGCGCGCGCCTTCAGGCCATTGGTCGTTGCAGTATTTGCCAGTTAAGGCACCAAAGGCCAGTGGTGAGTAAGCGAGCAGTGGCAGGTCTTCACGGTGACAGATTTCGCTCATACCGACTTCGAAACTGCGATTAAGCAAGTTATACGGGTTTTGCACACTCACAATACGCGGCAAGCCGTGCTTTTCGGCGAGTTGCAGATATTTCATCAAACCCCAAGGCGTTTCGTTCGACACACCGATATAGCGCACTTTACCTTGGCGGATCACTTCGGCGAGCGCTTCTAGGGTTTCAAGTATCGGTGTTTGATGTTCATGCTCTTGTTGATCGTAAAACAGTTCACCAAAGAAATTGGTATTACGGTCAGGCCAATGGATTTGGTAAAGATCGATAGTGTCTATTTGCAGCCGCGCTAAAGAAGCATCAACGGCCTGATGGATATTGTTCCAGTCTAGCGCCATATTTTTACGAATATAATCACTCTTACCACCTGGTGCGGCAATTTTAGTGGCGATCACTAAGTCGTCTCGGTTGCCCCGAGCTTTTATATATTGGCCTAAAATCCGCTCCGTTTCCCCTTGGGTTTCTGGCTTTGGCGGTACAGGGTACATTTCCGCCGTGTCAATAAAGTTGATGCCATTGCCTATGGCGTAGTCCAGCTGTGCAAATGCTTCGGCTTGGGTATTTTGCTCACCCCAGGTCATAGTGCCCAAACAAATTTTACTGACCTCAAGATTAGAATGCGGTATGCGTCTGTATTCCATCTATTTCTCCTACGGAAACTCTCTTAGTTTGAGGCTACCAAGCTTTTGCTGTAAAGCAAAGGTTAAACCATAGGTTGAAATGTTAGTGCGCTAAAAATAGCCAGTAAGCTTATCCCTTTTATACTCGATTAATGGGGTAAGTTGGTTGAAGTTTGTTCGTGAACGCACAGTTTCAACAGCTTTAGGACATTACTGCGCTAAAGCCGCTGTTTTAGGACTTATATCTCCAATATATTATTTCGCTAAATCAGCCATAACGCATTAATTAATAAATGGTTATAAAACTACATTTACAAGTTTAAGCAGGCATATATGTCGATCTACATCACACATAATTGTAAATACATGTATTTAACTTACGAATTGGCTACAGAGTGTGACGCCAATAGCGGAATTTCTGTTAATAAACCTATACCCTAAATGTATCTAAAAATTTTTATGGTTGATATTTGTGATGGCAGATTTTTCAAACCAAATTGTAACGATCAAAAAAGGTCTTAATTTACCCATAGCGGGCGAGCCTTTGCAGATCATTGAACCCAGCAATAGGCCATCTCTAGTGGCCATAATGGGTGAAGAATATATTGGCTTAAAACCGACGATGTTAGTTGAAGTGGGTGACAAGGTTCAAAAGGGCCAGCCATTATTCGAGGACAAAAAAACGCCAGGCGTACTCTTTACTGCGCCAGCCAGTGGTGAGATCGTGGCCATTAATCGGGGCGATCGCCGAGTGCTGCAATCTGTGGTGATCCGTTGTGATGGCTTAGACTCTCAACAGCAGATTCGATTTGATATTCACGCCGATGTCTCAGTGTTATCTAGAGAAGTGATTCAAAACCAACTGTTAAATAGTGGTTTATGGACGGCATTACGTACCCGCCCTTTTTCAAGGGTGCCGGCGGTAGATGCCATACCTGCGGCTATTTTTGTTACCGCAATGGATACCAATCCTTTATGTGCTAATCCACGATTAATTATTGCCGAGCAAGCCGAGGCTTTTAAAGTGGGATTGCAAGTGCTGAGCCGTTTAACGGAAGGTAAAGTTTACCTGTGTCAGGATAAAGGTGAAGCCATTGTCAGCGAGTCATTGCCGCAACTTGAGGTGCGCCGTTTTGATGGTGTTCATCCAGCAGGTTTAGTCGGCACCCATATCCACTTTACTTTGCCCGTGAGTTTAGCGCGGCAGGTGTGGCATATCGGTTATCAAGACGTAATTGCCTACGGTAAATTATTCCAAACCGGTGAGTTGTATACTGACCGCGTTGTGGCCTTAGGTGGCCCTAGCGTGCTCAATCCGCGTTTATTGCGTACCCAGTTGGGCGCAGAGTTAAGTCCCTTAGTCGCCAATGAAATCAAACCCGGCAATCAGCGTGTGGTATCAGGCTCTGTGCTATCAGGCCATACCGCTAAAGATGTGCATGACTTTTTAGGCCGATTCCATAACCAAATCTCAGTATTAGCCGAAGATGCACATCATGAGGTTTTATCTTGGGTACGCGGTGGTACAGATAAGTTCTCTATCACCCGCGCCGTGACTTCGCGTTTATTTGGCGCAACTAAGCTGTTTGAGTTTACGACGCATCAAGGCGGTTCTGCGCGCGCCATGATGGCCTTTGGTCAGCTTGATCGCGTTATGCCTCTGGATATTTTACCCACCTTATTAGTGCGAGACTTAGTCGTGCGTGACACCGATGAAGCGCAAGCTTTAGGGGCATTGGAGTTAGATGAAGAAGATCTGGCGCTGTGTACCTTTGTATGTCCCGGCAAATATGACTTTGGTAAAGAATTACGTGCCTGTCTAGATGTTATCGAGAGGGAAGGTTAATGACCAAACAAGTTAAAAAACCTGATTTACAGGAAGCCACTGATTTACAGCAAGCGACTGATTTACAACAAGCCACTGACTTACAACAAGAGTATTACGCCACCGGTAAGTCAATGAAGGGCTTTTTGCGCTCATTGGTAATTGCAAATGGCCGCAGTACTAAGGGCAAAGTGCATGTGCGTGATGCGATTGACGTAAAACGCACCATGACGCTGGTGGGCATATGTTTGTTACCTGCTATTTTATTTGGCTTATACAACATTGGCCTACAGGCTCAAGTCGCGCTAGCAAGTGGTTTAGCGACTCCCGACATCTGGAAACTGGCTATTTTTAATAGCTTGCTCGGTGGTCTTAGCCAAGACACTGGCGTACTGGGCTTATTTCTCTATGGCCTTAGCTTTTATCTGCCAATTTACCTCACTGCACTGCTCACTAGCCTGTTTTGGGAAGTGGTGTTTGCACGGGTACGTGGCCAAGAATTGCACGAAGGTTTCTTTGTAACAGCACTGCTGTTTACCTTGATTCTGCCGGTATCGACTCCGCTGTGGCTGGTCGCGATGGGGATTTCCTTTGGTGTGGTGGTGGCTAAAGAGCTGTTTGGCGGTATGGGGTATAACTTCCTCAACCCTGCATTGGCAGGTCTTGCCTTTATCTATTTTGCTTATCCGTCAGAAGTCGCCACGGTACAACAGTTAGTCGCTGTCGATGGTTTTACTGGCGCAACGGCGCTGGCGCAAACCGCTGCGGGTAAACTGAGTTTTGCTGATTATTCATGGTTTAGTGTCTTTAGTGACCCTAATTGGTTGAATAACTTTTTAGGCTTTACCGTGGGAGCGATTGGCGAAACCAGCACGCTGGCAATTTTGCTCGGTGGACTGATGCTGCTTATCACTCGTTTAGCGGACTGGCGTATCGTTGTTGGCGTGATGCTGGGCATGATAGCAACGGCAACTATTTGTAATTACATTGGTTCTAGTAGCAATCAAATGATGCACATGCCGTGGACTTGGCATTTGGTGACAGGCGGTTTTGCGCTGGCGATGATGTTTATGGCTACCGATCCGGTGACGACCTCCTATACCCGCCAAGGAAAATTTGCCTACGGCGCCTTGATTGGTTTTATGACTGTACTCATCCGTGTGGCAAATCCAAAAATGGCAGAGGGGGTCATGTTAGCCATTTTGTTCGCTAACCTTTGGGCGCCGTTGTTCGATTATTTGGTGGCCCGCGCCAACATCAAACGGAGAATTAAACGTCATGGAATTTAAAAAAGATACTGTGGCGGGGACTATGGTCTTCACCATTACGCTCTGTCTGCTGTGCTCTTTTATGATTACAGGCACCGCTGGCATATTAAAAGAACGTAAAGTGGCTAAAAAGCGCGATGAAGTACAACGCTATGTGCTGATGGCCGCCGATGTAGATTTAGGTCAAGGTAATGAGTTTAGGGAGATTTTCGCTAAATCCGTTCAACCATTATTGATCAACCTAGACACAGGTAATGTGGACTCAGACGCTAACGTACTCGATTTTGATGAGCGTATGGCGGCGATTAATCCTGAGACATCAAGTACACCTAAAAAAGATATCGCCAAGATTAAAACCCGTGCGAACGATGCCCGTGTGTTTAAAGTATTAGATGCCAACGGCAAGTTAACCAGCGTGGTGGTGCCTTTTTATGGCAAAGGTTTGTGGTCGATGATCTACGGCTATGTGGCAGTTGAACCCGATTTCAACACCATTAAAGGGCTAGTAGTTTACGAGCACGGCGAAACCCCTGGTATCGGCGATTTTTTAACGGATCCTAAGTGGATGTCACTGTGGAAAGGTAAACAATTGTTTGATGAAAAAGGTAAGTTTTCGATACGTCTTGTGAAAGGCGGCGCTAAAGAAGGCGATGTTCACGGCGT
Source organism: Shewanella sp. MF08487 (assembly GCF_050848685.1). Taxonomy (NCBI): domain Bacteria; kingdom Pseudomonadati; phylum Pseudomonadota; class Gammaproteobacteria; order Alteromonadales; family Shewanellaceae; genus Shewanella; species Shewanella sp. MF08487. The sequence goes on along the minus strand of NZ_JBOZPB010000022.1, from coordinate 17,207 downwards.
GGATGCGGTGAGTGGCGCAACCATGACAGGTCGCGGCGTACAGCGGGCAATGGAGTTTTGGTTTGGCGTGGAAGGGTTTCAAACCTTCTTCAACCAGCTGAAAGCATCGGCCACGCAGGGTGAATTGCAAGGTGAGTTGGGAGAGGCAAAATGAGCAACACTTTATCCATGCGCGACATGCTAACCGGGCCAGTGTTTGCCAATAACCCTGTTGCGATGCAAGTGCTGGGCGTATGTTCGGCGCTGGCAGTCAGTAACTCAATGCAAACCGCAGTGGTCATGACGCTGGCGGTAACCTTTGTGTTGGTGTTTTCTAACCTAATTATCTCCGCTATCCGTAACTTTATCCCTAACAGTGTGCGTATTATCGCGCAGATGACAGTTATCGCCTCTTTGGTGATAATCGTCGACATGGTTCTGCAAGATGTGGCTTATGAGCTTTCAAAGCAACTATCTGTATTTGTAGGGTTAATTATTACCAACTGTATCATCATGGGCCGCGCAGAAGCCTTCGCCATGAAATATCCTCCGCATTTAGCGGTTGTCGATGCGCTTGGTAATGCGACAGGCTATGGTTTGATTTTGATAAGTGTAGCCTTTGTGCGTGAACTACTAGGTACCGGTAATTTGTTCGGTCATCCGATATTTACCACTATTGAAAACGGCGGCTGGTATTTACCTAATGAGATGTTCAAGTTACCACCCAGTGCCTTCTTCCTGATCGGTGTGTTGATTTGGACCATCAATGTGATCCAGCGGAAACGGGGTTAAGGAGCAGATATGGAACACTATATAAATCTATTTTTGCAGGCCACTTTTATCGACAACATGGCGCTGTCGTTCTTCTTGGGCATGTGTACCTTCTTGGCCGTGTCTAAAAAGGTGTCTACCGCCTTTGGTTTAGGCGTCGCCGTGATTGTGGTGATGACCTTAGCCGTACCGTTAAATCAGCTGATTTACGTCAAAGTGCTCGCACCCGGTGCATTGTCTTGGGCGGGTTTACCCGGTATCGATTTAAGCTACCTGCAATTGATCACTTTTATCGGTGTGATTGCGGCGTTAGTGCAAATCCTGGAAATGTTTTTAGATAAATACATTCCTAGCCTGTATGACTCCCTCGGGATTTTCCTGCCTTTACTCACAGTAAACTGCGCGATTTTTGCTGGAGTGATTTTTATGGCCAACCGTGACTACAACTTCGGTGAGTCAGTGGTGTTTGCTATGGGCTCGGGTGTCGGCTGGGCGGTAGCGATTGTGCTGCTGGCGGGACTGCGCGAAAGAATGAAGTTCAATGCGATTCCTGAGGGCTTACAAGGTATTGGTATTACCTTTATCACCACAGGTTTAATGGCGCTGGGTTTTATGTCTTTCTCTGGGATCTCGTTGTAAAGAGCTGCAGGCGAACCATTAGCTGAGAAAGCGCAACCGCATTCTTTTTAGAAAGAGCTAGAAAAGGGTAATACGATGGAAATGGCAATTGGCATAGGCATGTTTACGCTTGTAGTGTGTCTGTTGGTGATAGTGATTCTACTCGCCAAAAAACAATTAGTGACAACGGGTGAAGTCACTATCGGCATTAATGACGACGCTGAAAAAAGCATTAAAGTTGCGGCGGGTGACAAGTTGCTCGGCGCGTTAGCAAGCCAGAGTATTTTTATTCCGTCAGCCTGTGGCGGCGGCGGAACCTGTGGCCAGTGCCGCGTGACCATTAAATCGGGCGGTGGGGATATTTTACCGACCGAAATGGGTCATATCACCAAGAAAGAAGCCAAAGAAGGTTGTCGTCTTGCTTGCCAAGTGTCAGTGAAAACCGATATGGAGCTAGAGATCGACGAAGAAATCTTTGGGGTGAAAAAGTGGCCATGTAAAGTGATCTCTAACGATAATAAAGCAACTTTTATCAAAGAGTTATTACTCGAATTACCCGAAGGCGAAGATGTTCGCTTCAAAGCGGGTGGCTATATTCAAATTGAAGCACCCGCCCATGTGGTGAAATACGCTGATTTTGATATTCCAACAAAATACCGTGGCGATTGGGATAAATACGGCCTGTTTGACATTGTCTCTACCGTCAACGAAGAAGTGTTGCGCGCTTACTCTATGGCCAACTACCCCGATGAAAAAGGCCGCATTATGCTGAACGTGCGCATTGCAACGCCGCCTTCAGCTAGTGTACCGCCGGGTAAAATGTCATCTTACATCTTCAGTCTGAAAGCGGGCGATACCGTGATCATCTCTGGGCCATTTGGTGAGTTCTTTGTAAAAGAGACCGATGCTGAAATGGTGTTTATCGGCGGCGGTGCGGGTATGGCGCCTATGCGGTCACATATATTCGATCAGCTTAAGAGCAAAAAAACCACACGTAAAATGAGCTTCTGGTACGGCGCCCGTTCAACCCGTGAAGTGTTTTACCAAGCAGATTTTGACGCCCTAGCGGCTGAGAATGAAAACTTCGTTTGGCATGTGGCGTTATCTGAGCCCTTGCCTGAAGATAATTGGACTGGCTACACCGGCTTTATTCATAATGTGATTTATGATAATTATCTTAAAAATCATAAGGCACCAGAAGACTGCGAGTACTACATGTGTGGTCCTCCAATCATGAACTCTTCAGTGATTAAGATGCTTGAAAGCCTAGGCGTTGAACCAGAAAACATCCTACTCGATGACTTTGGTGATTAGCCATTAAACTTAAGCTAGAGCCTAATCAGAGCTTCAATTAGCTGTTAAAGCTTGAAACTAAAAACTCGTGTCAAGGTAACTTAACGCGAGTTTTATTTTCTGAGGTGTTTTGGGGGATTTGACGTATTAGGTGGGGGAAGGCCTTAAATCAAACGCAAGTCGCTTTTGGATAAAAGAGTGGTGGAAAATTGTGCCGTGCTAGTACAGCAGAGTACTCTGTAACTTCAGTTATTAGGCACTTTGCGTTCGCTGATGTCCACTCATACTGGTGCGCCATGGCATTCACTCATCGACACGCAGCTAGTCCATCCGTGGATGCTCGACCGCCCCGTCCATGGGGCGGACGGTCGTCTCGCCAATCACCATGGCGCACCTTTCGAGCATTCGCGTAATCTGTAGATTTACAAGACATACGCAACATACTTTGGGATATTTCCAAGTTAGAACATTAACTCTAATTTGTGAGTTTCAGGTTAAATTTTCTATGTGTAAAGCCGCCATAAGCGGTGAGTAATAGTTGTCCAAAATGTGAAGCGAAGCGAAACCGAGTCAACTATTTCGAATCCGATTTTAAGGACTTGTTAGGCCGTTTTAATATAATAGTCTCAATGACTTTGTCTATTCTCGTGGAGAATGAAACTTTTTTATGTGTGTAGTGCTCTATGTACACACCAGCTAAATATAATTTAGGCTCAGCAATATTAGGAATTACCCACAGGCCACCACCACTAAGACCATTAGGCTTTAAAGGGGCTTGGTTGCCTTGCTTTCTGCCATGGGCACTACAGTAGTGCCACTCCGGATCTTTGTTAACGTCATCCCATTGATCGAAGTCGTAATTTAGGTAGGAGACAAACGAATAAGATTTAGATGCATATTTTGTAGATTGCCTTAAGGTTTTGCTTGGCTTATTTTTAGACGAGGGGTAGCCATTTACAAGACAAAAGTGTTCTCCTTGCTTAGGTTCTGTATGTAACAGGTTAGAACTTGGCAACGCTTTCACTTCAGCCGCAAGCTCAGCACTAAGTTCAGTAAATGCTACGTCAAATTCGACACCATCAAGCTGTTCGGCAAAAAACCATTCCGTGCTTATGGGGGTGATCTTTCCTTCCAAACCTATAGCTATAATATTCATTGACGCAGCGCTAGTTAATACGTGTGCAGCTGTTAATAAATAAATTTTGTTATCTAGCTCTATTGTTACAGATGTACCTATCAAGTCTGGCTTACTATTGTGACCGACCGTAAATATTGGATGAGTATATCTTCCGGCGGTTTGTTCCGCATTTTTGATCAACTTATCAATCACTTTTTTTTCTTCTAAATTCAAACCAGATCCTCAAACACATTCTGCTGCCTAACGCCGGATTACCTGAGTATTTACATTTTTAGTATTATTTCTAAAGCCATTTCTTTTATATTAGGAGCAACTAAACCCAAAGTATTTCTATTTAGATTGGCTTCACTCATATTATCTATGTGCTTTAGCCAATTAAGATGATAATCCTCTGAACGATTGATCGTACTAATACGTGATTTCTGAGTTTTTATCTTAGCCCAGTTATTATGAGTTGAATCAATATGCTTGTGGTATAGATACGAAACTAAGAAGGTAGCACCGATCGTAGTTAGCAGATCACCTCCTTCAAACGAAAAAACATGTCGCTCAGAAATTACACTCATCATAATAACTCTCTAGTTAAAAAATAGTTGCTGACTCAACAGTGAATATACGCCTAACATTTTAGTATTTATGCTTTGTCCTGTTTGCAAAGCATAAATCGTTTGTTGGACTGACCGATGCCACGTCCATATTAATCGGTATGTTTTATGCTATAGGAATTTGCTTTTTAACGGTAGTGATATTTTGTACAGTTTTCCGCTTAATTGCTTGTTCTGATTGCACATTTTAAGGTGGCTTTTATAGTATTTCATCTTTTTTATTTATCGATTCTTGTCTTGGCCCTGATATACCTTGTTAACTCGCAATGGGGCAATAACTTTTTAGCTAAACGAGCAGCTAGAGGGTTAGTTAAGATTGGCATTGTTGTAGCAGCGACCGATGGCGACATGGATGTCGCCGTCGAGCCTCAGGGATGCTTCTTTTAAAAGAAATAGACGGCGAGTTACAAATTTATTGAGGCACCCATTGTTAAATTTTCTAAAAGTGTTGTTAGGCATCAGTCTGTTTTTGGGTCACAGATGGGACATGCGTAACTCTTTTGGGATTAACAGCCAACACAGAGGCTACAGAAGTTCCCCCTACCCTCGGAGTTGCCGCAGGGCATTTGCGTTTGTTGCGTGAGCGAGGCATGGATGCCGAGATAGCGTCAGTCGAATCAGGGACGAGCGTCTGACGCGATAGCATAAGGACGCTTAATGCCTAAGGAGCTTTCAACTCCGTTAGGGGCGTCTTGGAGAATCCAAGGAGGATAGGACGAGCAGTCCTCCTTGGTCGGGTGTGGGGTGAAGCCCCACGACTTTGATTCACCTCGGCCGAAAGGCCGCAATCGAAAGATGGGACAGAAAGATGGGACATGCATAACTTCTAGGTCGAACGGGATCCTTTCACATCAACTTTTCTATAGGCAAAGCTTTACTTAGCCTATTTCCCTTTTGAGCTGTGAAACCCATTTTGGAACAATAGTTTTTTAGCTAAGTGAACAGCTAGAGGGTTGATAAGGGTTGGCATTGTTGCAGCAGTGACCGCTGGCGACATGGTTGCTCATTCACTCCATGTGATCGCAACATTCGTACATCGATGTGCAGCAGATGCCGTCGAGCCTATAGGGATGCTTCTCTTAAAAGAAATAGACGTCGAGTCACTGGAAAAATAGTAATGAAAATATAACTAGCTTTGGGGCTAAAGCATCTAGGACAATAGATCTATATTGCTTACGTTTGAGTGGCTTGTGAGGCACGGCTTACAGGGGCAAACGAAACCATACTTATTCTTGGTCTGGCGGTGAGCCTGTATCACATTTCTTGCAGTTCAATTTAAAGCCAAGCATACCCGTCCTTCCGTTTTGTGATATTACCCATGGCCTTTCTGACCACGGAGGATTGTGGCGTACATGCTGAAAATGACCGCAACTTAATTTCGCCACCCAATGATTCTCTGCATCAAGATGGAAACCTATTATCGGTTGTTCCACAAAACACCTATCCTTAATTCTTTGACTATATGTATTACATTCGATTTATCGTTTTTCATATACAAAAAACCATCAAAAACGTACAAGCATATTGATTTATAAATGTTAAAAAATGAGTAGTTAAAATACTAGCGCACAAGGGGTCGTTAGGATTGGCATTGTTGCCCTAGTAACGGTTAACGATATAGATTTTATCATCGCGCTTATTAAGGGGGATTCTAATAAAGCTAAAGTGCGTCAAGTCGGGGAGCAATGGCAGTCATTGTTGTTCCCCTTGACGGTAGCATCGATTTATTCCTGAACGCCTTTCTCCAATTCTGCTTCGTATTCTATTGATTAAGTTCTAGCAGCATCGGCATTTCACAGGCATCGTGGCCTGTGTTACCCAGCGGTGCAGATAAATGTACAAAGCCCAATTTCTCATAGAGTTTTACGGCTTCATTTAACGCGGCTGTGGTTTCTAAATAGCAGCTTTGATAACCCGTTTCGCGGGCGAAATCGAGTGCCATTAAGGCTAAGCGTGTTGCGAGCCCTTTGCCGCGAATTTCGGGCATAAAGTACATTTTTTGCAGTTCACAAATGCCATTATTGTTGGCTAATGGCGCTATGCCTGCGCCGCCTAAAATGCGGCCTTCTAACTCAATAATCCAATAGTTAGCGCCCGCTTGGGAGTAAATCTGGCTGAGGCAATCTAAGGTCGGGTCGGCCACGCTATAACCTTTATCTGCGGTTAAGCCGTATTCGGCGGAAACATCGCGGATGACTTTGGCGATAGTGGCATCATCTTGGGCTGTGGCTTGGCGAATCTTACAACCACTTTGCTGCTTGGCGTTATGTACGGCTTGGTTATATAACATAAGAGCCTCTTCGATTTGTGAAGTTTGTGCTGGGATCAGTTGGGCTAAAATTTCTTGAAATAATTGATTTTGCTGAGTATCTAATTTTACGAGTAATTTTTTACCAGCGAGCGTGAGTTGCACCACTAAGCAGCGGTTATCCCGAGGATGAATTTGACTGTGGGCAAGGTTTTTATCAACCAAATGTTTAATAGCACGACTGGCATTGGACTTATCGATGCTGAGTTTGCAGGCCAGCTCCTTGATGGTCAATGGCTGCTTACCTAGCTCAAATAAAGCATGTGCTTGCACGGGCGAGAGGGGCAAATCCCCAAAGGCGGCGTTGAGCATGCCTAAATTTCTCACCAGATAGCGAGATAAGTGTCTGAGCTCTGTGGATGAGTCTAACTCAGCCGTTTGCCTAGTTTGAGGCGTTGGCTTAACTTGCGTCGCCATTATTACTGAGCCTTGAGTCGATACTGCGTCTGTTTTAGCCATAGTCGAATAGGTTTGGTTGTAGGTCACAACTAAGTTAGCGGGCTTCAATGGTGCTTGCAACATATAGCTAACAATTTAGTGCGTAAATATCGGGATTTAACAGTGGCGCCATCGCGAGAATAATCGCTTGGGTGTAATTACTTTCACGGGTCGCATGGCCGTGGGTTAGTAAACCTATGGCACCGCCTTTTTGCTTAATATTGATTGTATTGAACAACCTATCCATGACATCCCCGAGTTCTTCTCCCGCTTCTAATGCCCGATAAACTTGCATTGGTAAAGGTAAAATTGCACTGCGGCCAATGGCAAGCTGGTCTTTATGGCCAATAGCGATATAGGCGAATGTGGCTGGGCCAAAGTCGAAACAATCAACGCCACCTTCCATGGCAAAGTAGTAATCAGCCTTGGTGTCTTGCGTGTCTTGTTGTTGACAATAGTGCACTCGATTAATGGCGCCTTGGCGAGTTTCACTATCCGTCATCGGCTGCGCAGCTACGCCTGAAGGCGCATCCATACCCATTACTTCGATAATGCTATCGGGGAACAGTTGCGCCATCGCCGTCGTTGCTGCATTGATTTTAATTGGGTTTTTAGAGCCCACTTTTATGTTAATTATTTTTTTCTGCACACTTTGTTTCATATATGTTGCTTATTTTAGTTTTTAATGTGGACGCTCGTTTGAATCATTGCTTAAATGGTCTGAGGTGTCTAAGCGTTTGGGTTTTCTATTTTGCCACAGTCGTTGGTGAAGCTCAGTAAAAAAGCCAACAGTAGGGGAGGAAAAATAGCCAGCTTAGGCACTAGGAAGCGACATGCAACTATTGCTCCTTCAGTCATTCGTCTGGAAAGGCAGTAAGGCTATGTCATTGAAGGAATCAAAACCAAGAGATAATAATAATGAAATTCAACAAACTCATGATCGCTATGGGAATGGCCTGCGGTGTCATACTCGCTGGCTGTAACGATAGTGACGATAGCCCTACGCCTACCGAACCTGAAACCCAATTACAAACCTTTGCGCCTAATGGTTTACTTAAAGCCAGTATTCGCCGTACCACCTACGGCGTGCCACATATCCAAGCCGATAACCTAGAAAGCCTAGGCTTTGGCAGTGCTTATGCGCAGGCGCAAGATAATTTATGTGTGTTAGCCGATGGTTTTATTAAAGCGAACTCACAACGCTCAATGTACTTTGGCCCCCATGCGTCAATTGATTTTACGACCGGCCTCCCCACGGCTGAAGACAACGGCAACTTGATTTCAGACTTTGCCTATAAAGCATTAAAAATCAGAGCACAAGCCGAAGAGAAGTGGCCTAGTTTTAGTGAAAACTCACGGGCATTAATCCAAGGTTTTACCTCTGGTTATAACCAATATCTTGCTGATGTCGAAGCGGGCACACAAACGGCAGAACCTTTTTGTGGTGGTCAGCCTTGGGTGAAACCCATAGTGCCAGAAGATGTGGTCACGTATCTGTTTTCTATCGCCTTATTACCGGGCGCCGCTAATTTTCTTGATTTGATTTTCTACGCTAACCCGGGGGATGCGCAGGAATATATGCCGCGTATTGTTGGGCCAGCGCCAAGCCAAGACCAAACGGCATTTGTTGCCGATATGCAATCTAAGTTGATTGCCCGCGTGGCTCGTATTACTACGCCAGAGACTAATCCTGGTGAGTTAGGTTCTAACGGTTGGGGTTTAGGTAAGGATAAAACTGAAAACGGTAAAGGCATGGTGCTGGGCAATCCGCATTTTCCGCATACAGGCAACCTGCGTTTTTGGCAGTCCCATATCACTATTCCTGGTCATTTAGACATGATGGGCGGCTCGTTGGTGGGCATGCCTGGATTGATTAATATAGGTTTTAACAAAGACTTAGCTTGGACTCATACCTTCTCAACCGCCGAACATTTTGTGATGTATAACCTTGAGTTAGTCTCAGGCGATCGGATGCAATATCTGTTTGATGGTAAGCCGATGCCGATCACCAAAGAGACGGTATCGATTTTAGTCAATGGCGGCCCTGCGGGCATGCTGTTAGCTGAGAAGGATATTTATACCACAGCAAAAGGTCCTATGGTTGAAGCACCCGCCGCGTTAGCGCCATTTGGTTGGGATGATGGCGGCGCCTTTATGCTCCAAGATGCCAATATGGGCAATATGGACCCTGTCGACCATTGGCTAGCAATGGATATGGCGACCAATAAAGAAGAGTTTCAACAAGCCTTTAAAGATTACGACGGGGTTATTTTTAATAACACTATGTACGCCGATAAAGAGGGTAATGCCTTCTATATTGACGATTCTACCGTACCGGGATTATCAGAAGCGGCGGTAGTGTTACTCAAAACCTCGCCAGATATTAAAGCGGCAAAGGCGAAAGCTGGGTTTACGATTTTACCCGGTAACACCTCGCTGTTCAGTTTTGATGGCCCAACGCCCTATGAGCGTGCCCCCAAACTTGAGCGCACTGACTTTGTGCAAAACTCTAATGATTCATTCTGGTCGACAAACTTAAATGAACCACTCACTTATTTCTCGCCCATGTATGGTGTAGAAGCGGGGCAATTGTCGTTGCGTACACGTATGGGCCTGAGCTTAATGCAGGACGCTGCAGGTGCAGATGGCAAGTTTAGTTTGGAAGAACTCGAAGCGGCTGTGCTGTCGAATCGCAGTTATTTAGCTGAGCTAGTGCTGCCTGACTTGATTGCCCAGTGTGATGCCCAAGGCAGCACGCCTGTGGTGGTGTCAGCGAGTTTATCAAAAGATGTCACTTCGGCTTGTGCAGCGTTAAAAGCATGGAATGGTAAGCAAGATAACGACAGTAAAGGTGGCGCCTTAGTGCGTGAGTTTGCTCACCAGTTTAGCCAAGCGACGATGTTGACCCAAGGGTTTGATCCTGCCAATGCCGCCACAACTCCTAAAACGTTAACTGCCGATGGCAGTGCATTAGTCGCCTTGGCTTACGGTGCACTTAACCTTGAGGCGGCAGGCTTTGCCTTAGATGCACCATTAGGTGAGGTGCAGTTTGTGGAAAAATCTCTGCCCGATGGAACGCCAAGTGGAACACGTTTACCTTGGCCGGGTAGCCATAATACTGAAGGTGGCTTTAACGTGTTCTCGACCAGTTTGTCGGGCGATGACACTTTGATCCCGCAGCACAAGTACGCACCTGTTATGGACGTGGTCACGGGTAAAGCCATGAGTTCAGGCTTAACAGCGAAGGGATACCAAATCCGTTATGGCTCGAGTTGGATGATGGCGGTGCACTTTACCGACGAGGGCCCTGTAGCGCGGGGAATATTAACCTACTCTGAGTCGAGTAATATCTTAACGCCTGCTTTTGCCGATCAAAGTCTGTTGTACTCGAGTGACAAAAGTTTCAGGCCGCTGTTGTTCAAAGAGGCTGATATAGCGCCAGCCGTGCTATCAACAACGGAGCTGAGTTTACAGAAACCTTAAATCCGATAGATTTAATTGCTCGCCGTTTGTTTATCATTAACGGCTCACTGTGAAGCTTAATTCGTGGTGAGCCGTTTTTTATACAGGGTAAAAACTGATAGTTATTTGTAAAAATTTAACATTGTCAGTGGTGATCTAGATCACCATTCCGCGTATGGTTGTGGTGGGATGTCACGTTTTGATGTTTTTTGCGATCAAAGTCCGCCTAGCTGTTTTTATCAACACACGCCTAATGTCACGCCATTGAGTTTTTGGTAAAAAATTTGTGATTTAATGCGATTTTAGTGTTTATTTTTTGATGTTAAATTGGTGCTTTATTACATTGAATCAGCGATCTAGATCCCAATATCAGTTTATTATGAAATTCCCTTACATTAAGCGGTGTCAGATCAACTTTTATAGACATTTTTTGGTTATCCTTAGCGCGAATTTATTATGTTTAGTCACATGTAAGGTAACTTCTATATGCAAAAAGATGCGATCAGTGTTCTTGGAACACCTCAAAGCACGCAAGAAAATAACACCGCAAAACACTTACCTTGGACACGCCAAGATACGACTTGGATGTTGAGCTTGTTTGGCACCGCAGTGGGTGCTGGAATTTTATTTTTACCTATTAACGCAGGCATGGGCGGTTTTTGGCCGCTGGTACTAATGGCCATAATTATTGGCCCTATGACTTATCTTGCCCACCGTGGCTTATCTCGTTTTGTGTGTTCATCAAGTATTCCTGGTAGTGATATCACCCAAGTGGTGGAAGAACATTTTGGTATTGGTGCAGGCAAGGCGATTACTGTTTTGTATTTCTTTGCCATTTACCCGATAGTACTCATTTACGGTGTGGGTATTACCAATACCGTTGATAGCTTTATCGTTAACCAGTTAGGTATGGCGTCGCCACCACGCTTCATTTTATCAGGGGTGTTAATCCTAGGTATGATGGCTGTAATGATTGCTGGTGAGAAATTTATGCTGAAAGTGACTCAACTTTTAGTGTATCCGCTAGTGGGTATTTTAGCTTTTATGTCTTTATATTTAATGCCTGAATGGAAAATGGACGCGCTGCAAGTGGTACCTGAAGCGGGTGCATTTTTAGGAACGGTTTGGTTGACTATCCCTGTGTTAGTATTTGCCTTTAACCATTCGCCTGCAATTTCACAGTTTTCAGTATCATTAAAACGCGACCACGGCGCGAATGCTTCTCGTAAAGCCGATGTGATTTTACGTAACACTTCGATGATGTTAGTTGGCTTTGTGATGTTGTTTGTATTCTCTTGTGTATTGTCGTTATCGCCAGCCCAGTTGGCTGAAGCTAAAGCACAGAATCTACCGATTTTGTCTTACTTAGCTAACGTACATTCAAGTGGTTTTGTAAGCTACTTTGGTCCGTTTATTGCCTTTATCGCGATTGTGTCTTCTTTCTTCGGCCATTACATGGGCGCGACAGAAGGCATGAAAGGTGTGATTGTTAAGCAGTTACGCTCAAGTGGTAAATCGGTTTCTGATGTGAAGATCGACAAGTTTATCTTAGGCTTTATGTTCCTTACTATCTGGGCTGTGGCTGTGATTAACCCAAGCATCTTAGGTATGATTGAAGCTTTAGGTGGTCCAATTATCGCTGCAATTCTGTACATCATGCCTATGTATGCTGTGTATAAAGTGCCAGCATTAAAAGCGTATCGCGGCCGTATTAGTAATATCTTTGTTGTTATTGCGGGTTTACTGGCTATGACAGCAATCGTATTTGGCTTCTTTAGCTAGGTTTGAATGTTAGTCGGCGCGCAGCATTAAGCTGTTGCGCCATTTATAAAAAAGGTCGAGCCACTGGCTCGACCTTTTTTATGTTTGTGAATATTTTAAAGCACTTATTTTTCTTCAAACATTAAGTAGTAACTCTGCTTCATCCCTAAGGCTTGGTAGGTCTGCTGGGCTGCAAGGTTTTCTTGTTCGACATATAAACGAAAGCTTGCCGCGCCGCCATGGGTTTCGGCCAGTTGTTTAACTTCGTTATAGAGCTTGCCATAGATACCTTGGCGACGATTTTGTGGGCGAATATACACACTTTGGATCCAGTAATAATCCTTAGCACGCCAATCGCTCCATTCAAATGTCACCATTAGTGAGCCTACGATTTCACCGGCGATTTCTGCGACGAGATAAAACCCTTTTTGCGGGCTTTCAAGTAACGTACCCACGCCTTGCGTGAGTGTGGCTTCATCTAAGGCTAAACCTTCGGTTTCTTCGGCCATGGCTTGGTTAAATTGCACTAAGGCCGTGAGGTCTTGGGCTTTCGCTTTACGAATTAACATATTACTCCTAGGCGGTTATTGGCATATATTCCTCTTATTAATAGAGGGATTTTTAGCGCCACTTTAGCATGAAGCACAAAGCAATAACGACTAAATACACGTTGATATGATTGTTACTAATGGGGCTATTAGCGCAGTCGACTTAGTGTCAGCTTAGGTTGTTCGCTGTTGATAACGTCGTAGTTAAGGCGTTTTAATCGTCCTTACTGACACATTTGGCTGATTTTGCGGCGGTTGATTCTTACGTGATACAGATCATCCTTAGATTTTTATCCTTTATGCTAGACTCTGCGCTCTGCTAATTAGGGGAATCGATTAGCGCCTGCCAAGGATGGAATTTCGCCATATCTTCATTTCAAATTCAAGGTTATTAACATGTCAAAACAAACGTCGTCAGCGTTAGGCCGTGTATGGTCCTACTGGATGTCAGTACCTTTGTGGCTACAAATTCTCGTGGGTATGATATTGGGTATTACGGTCGGCGTGATATTCGGTGAGCAAGCGACCGTGTTAAAACCGATTGGTACCTTATTTGTTAACATTATTAAAATGTTGATTGTGCCCTTGGTATTTTGTTCGCTGATCGTTGGGGTCACTTCAATGGAAGATACCGCTAAGATGGGGCGAATTGGTTTTAAATCTTTTGCTTTTTATCTTTGCACCACGGCAATCGCGATCAGTATTGGTCTAGTTGTCGGGTATGTTATTCAGCCAGGAGCGGGTCTTAATTTACCCCTACCTTCTGGCATGTCTGATGTGGTTAAAGAAGTGCCTTCTGTCATGCAGACACTGCTCGATATCGTACCGACCAATCCGATTGCGGCATTAGCAAACGGCCAAATTCTGCAAGTGATAGTGTTTGCCGTTGCCTTAGGTATCGCCTTGGTGTTGATAGGTGACCACGGAAAACCTGCAATTAAAGTATTCGAAAGCTTAGCTGAAGCCATGTATAAACTTACCGATATGGTGATGAAGTTAGCGCCCTATGGGGTTTTTGGCTTAATGGCTTGGGTGGCGGGTGAATACGGTATCGAGATGTTATTGCCGCTGCTTAAGGTCATTGTTGCTGTATATATTGGCTGTATTATTCACGTATTAGGTTTCTACAGTATTGTCTTAAGCGTGTTTTCTAAGTTGAATCCTTTGCATTTTTTCAAAGGGATCAGCAATGCCATTGCAGTGGCTTTTACGACCTCAAGTTCGGCCGGCACGTTACCCGCTAGCATGAAATGTGCAAGTGAGTATTTAGGGGTTAATAAGAAGATTTCGAGTTTTGTACTTCCCCTTGGCACCACGATTAACATGGATGGTACTGCACTATATCAAGGTGTGACGGCACTTTTTGTGGCGCAGGCTTTTGGTATTGATCTCACTTGGGTGGATTATCTCACTATTATTTTGACTGCAACCTTAGCCTCTATTGGCACTGCTGGCGTGCCTGGTGCCGGTTTAGTGATGTTGACCTTAGTATTATCGACTGTGGGTTTACCGTTAGAGGGCGTGGCGTTAATTGCGGGGATTGACCGTATTTTAGATATGGCGCGAACTGTCGTAAACGTCTCGGGTGACTTAGTGGCCACAACCGTGATTGCCAAATCTGAGGATGAGCTCGATATGGAACACTACAATGCCGATATGGTGCAAAGTGCTGTGCTAGCAGAGCAGAATATCATTCTCGAAAATACGGCAGCTAAAACCGTTAAGTCATAGCGACAAAAGTGTATTTTGAGTATAAAAAAACCGCCAGATGGCGGTTTTTCTCATTATTTATCTTATATCGATTCCGCGTCTGCTTGACCTGAATCGATTGAGACATAATGCTTATTTCAGTTGGCTTAACACCAGCAAAGGTTTGTCGTCGCTGCCGAGTAAGGTCAGTCGACCTTGGACTAATTTGGCTTGGGTCACTAACGGCATCGCTTGCATCACTTTATGCTCTTGCTGCATTAAAGCATCAACGCAGGCTTTCATTGTACTGCCAGCAGGAGATAACTTAAGCTCTTGGCCTTGTTGAGTATATTGGCCAAAAAAGTTATTACAACTGTTGTTGCCGTGCAACTGACCTTCTGCTTCGAAGGTGATTTGTGCCGGGCTATAATCGATAGTGGGTTGACCTTGCACCATCTCAATATGCCAACTGCCCAGCAATGGAATTGTGTCGGTTTTAGCGCTATCAGCACTCTCACAAGCTGTGAGCCCGAATAGTAATGCACTTAATATGAATGCTTTTTTTAACATTGTCGCGGTTCCTTTTTCATTATTCTTGCCATAGTGTGACAAGTTTAGCTTAAAATCTAAAGAGGTTTATATGACGGATAGCATTAAAAATACTATGAATTTGTTGAAGTTTTTACATTGGTTAGGTGTATTGATGTTAGTTTGTGGTCTTGGACTGTATATGTTGACTCAATGGAGCTTAGATATCAGTGGGATGTTAGTCATTGCCAGCTTGATTGGTTTAGGGCTTGTGCTCATGTCTCCTTATCCGGTAGTGCTATTTATCCAATGGGCTAAACGCCAAGACGATATCGGTAAATAAAACCTTGGCTTAGCTGTGGCTCTATTTTTTAACTTGTATACTTACCGCGATAAGTGCCCCCCAAAATGATACTGCGAGAATGCTGTGAAGATTAGATTAGCCTTACCCCAAGACATTGATTTATTAGCGATGCTAGAGAAAAAACACCTCAATGATGAGTTAACATCCGCCGCTATGGGGCTGCAAGGCCAAGCGTTTTCCCATAGTGAGTTAACTGAGCTAGTAAACAAGCATTGGGTTGTAGTGGCGCAGGTTGGGCAAAAAATGGTGGGTTATGTCATCGCAGGTCGCTGGGGCTTTTTTGAGCATTGGCCCATGTACCGCACTTTACTGAATCGTTTACCCCAACTTGATTGGGAGGGGCCTAAATTAACCAAAACTAACTCTTGCCAATACGGGCCCATTTGGGTGCAACAAGCCTACCGCGGACAAGGGATTTTTGAGGCATTAGTCAGTGAAATTCGTCGCCAAGTTGCTCCGCATTTTAGCTATATGTTGACCTTTATTGCCGAAGATAATGAACGTTCCTTTGCCGCCCACTCGGGAAAAGCGCACATGCAGGTAGTGGACTTTTTTACCGTAGCAGCGCGGGATTACTATTTAATGGCTGCAAAAACGCAGCTGTAATCACGCCAATTGGTTTGCAGTGGCTCAGGTTTATATATGTATGCTTTAGTATTAATGGCAGCCAATGCGACAGTGAATGATGGGAGTCGTACATGAGTACACAATTTGTTGAAGCATTGCTAACAGCTTATGCGAAGGTTAATTTAGCGGCTTGGGATAATTTGAGAGTTATCTTATCTGAGTGTGCTCAGCATGGGCATGAGGCGAGGGGATTTGAAGTCGAGTTTGCTTCAGGCTCAGGGCAACAGCCGCACTATTGGGTACAAATAGGCTATATTTGGCTCGATTGCGGCCGAACTAATGCCTATTCGGCGACGATAATGCAACTGAGCTATGCGCAAGTCAGCCGCACGAATACGAAAAAGGCGCTAGAGTGCGCCATTTTATCCCAAGAGCAGATTGGTCTACTGTGCATGCAAAACGCCCATTTTGACCATTGCTGAGTGCGCTTATTCTGCCCCTGCCTCAACCACTTTTTTGATCAATACTTCTTCATCAGAAAGATGCGCTGAGGTGTAGTGGTGACTGTACCTATGATCTCAAACCCTTGTTTTTCATAAAATACCGGAGCTTGAATCGATAAGGTATCCACTTGAGCTACCAGGCATCCCCGTTGCTTAGCCTCCGCTTCGGCAAGCGCCATTAGTTTATGCCCAAGCCCTGTACCTCTGGTTTGGTCATCAACCCAGACAACATTGATTAAGAAGTTTTTATAGATAGTCCGTCCACCCACACCACCAATTAACTTGCCATTTTCATCACGTGCTATGACAGTCAAAGGCACTGATTTCTCAGGCCCTAATAGCCCAGCATTAAATTGCCTAACGCCGTCTACTAGCGCATCCACAATCGCGTTATTTTCTTCATGAATAACTTCAAATTTCACTTAATTTTCTTCCTTAAAAATGTTTTTTTGCTTCTAAATCATATAGCAACAATCAGTAAACTCAATATTGGACAGAAATGTGTTGGAAACTAGGGTCTGTTGATCTTTCGAGAGTGATTTTTAGACAGCATGACAAGACGTTATAATTTGCTTCGCCAAAAGTAACCATAACCTCAAGCCATGCCAAGACTTATGCTAACCGATGAACGCTGG
>NZ_JBOZPB010000021.1:0-97389 GCF_050848685.1 Shewanella sp. MF08487 | reverse complement strand
CAGTTTCGAGTTTAATCGCTGCGCTATATCGAGCACGTTTACTTTTATTCATTTTGTCACCTAAATTCGCTATGAATGAGATCATAACATTTCTTATTAGGTGGCCAAATTCACTATGCCACTACACATACCAGTATCAATGGAAATCAATACCTGTAGGCGTAACTCTTCTGAGACATTAAGTAGGTTTTGAGTCAGTGAATTAAGTGATTCCTGGCTGAATGGTGATAGGGGGCGTATGTTTTTACTACTTGCATCTCTTGGCACTTTAATTCTCAAGTCGCTTGTTGTGACAGTGAAGGTGGGTGAGATATGAGCAAGCATTCCAGTGCTTTGAACTGAAACAAACTCCACTTTAAATGGAGCTTCTCTCTCATTATTTATTCTCAAATACCCATCGTGCATTAACCATTTATAGAAGTTGACGATTTGGTTCATTCGGACACTAGCTGTGCTATGTGCAAGTTCCCCCTTTTTGATTTGTTTTAATAAATGAGAGCGGAAAAGGTAGGTCGGTTTAAGTCTTTTGATGGGAGGGAATTTATCCCACTCTAACCCCTCATCCTCAATAAATTGATAATAGGCGTACAAGGCTTGAGCACAAGGAGACAGGTCTTTAGCACCCTTTACTGCTTTTTGATAGAAAAGGTAACTATTGGCTTCGTGATTGAATGAACCATCTTGATTAAACAGAGTTGGAAGGGAGCCGATATTGCCATTAATGGGGGAGCAGTGACAGTCGCTATTATTGATTGATAACTCAGTCTCTTTATAGACATTGTTCGATTGAATTATAAATGACATAAATTCACCTAGGAAAAATTACTGGTTATACATACCATATAACCAGTAATTAGTTATTTTCCAGATTCAATTATGTGTGTAAGATGCTTTTCCTACACTAGCGTGTCATAGTAACAAACTCTTCCGCGCCCGTTGGGTGGATAGCAACAACCGCATCGAAATCGGCCTTAGTTGCGCCCATTTTCATGGCGACGCCGAAACCTTGAAGGATTTCGTCCATACCAAAACCAATACCATGAATACCGACGACTTTTTCGTCCTTGCCCGCGCAAACTAACTTCATCTTACAGGCTTGGCGATGGGCCGTGACGGCTGTGTACATTGAGGTAAACGTCGAGGTATACACTTTAACGTTATCATCGCCGTATTGAGTGCGGGCTTCTGGTTCGGTTAAGCCCATAGTGCCGATCGGTGGATGGCTGAACACGACCGTTGGTATCAGGCTGTAATCCATTTTGGCATCTGTCATACCGTTAAATAAACGCTCGGATAACAAACGGCCCGCTTTAACTGCAACAGGGGTGAGCTCTACGCCGCCCGCCATAATGTCACCGACACAGTAAATCCCTTTGTGAGTGGTATTTTGTTGTTCGTCAGTGATGACATAGCCTTTGCTATCTAATTGCACTTCGGTATTTTCTAAGCCGATATTACCCGTCGCAGGTGAGCGACCAATTGCCCAAATTAGGCAATCGACTGTGATGCTTTCACCGTTTTCTAAGCTCAGTGTCAGGCTGTCATCGGCATTTTTAACTACAGCTTTTGGTACGCTATGGGTGTGCAATGTTGGGCCTTCGGTTGCCATGGCCTCAACGAGAGCATCGATTAATATAGGGTCAAAGTTACGTAGCGGTGCATGTTTACGCACTAATAAGTGAGTTTCACTGCCAAGTGCATGCAAAACGCCAGCGACTTCTACGGCGATATAACCTGCGCCAACAACGGCAACGCGCTTAGGTTGCTCACGTAGCGCAAAGAAACCATCGGAGTCGATACCATGCTCAGCGCCAGAAATATTCGGAATAGTCGGCGCGCCGCCAGTGGCGATAAGGATGTGATCGGCGGTGTAATGTTCGCCATCCACTTCGATGGTGTTGCCATCCACAAAACGGCCGTAGCCATTTAACAGCGTCACTTTATTGTTGGCAAAACCACGGCCATAGGCATCGTGAATGCGACCAATGTAGGCTTCGCGGTTTTCGACCAAAGTGTTCCAATCGAATTTATTAACAGTGACGTCGAAACCATAATCTTTGGCGTAAAGGTTCATCGCTTCGGCAACATGGGCGCCATACCACATGACTTTTTTGGGCACACAACCTACGTTTACACAGGTGCCACCCACGTGTTTGGCTTCGATAAGTAGAACCTTAGCACCACGCATTGCCGCTCGGTTTGCTGAGGCGATACCGCCGCTGCCTGCGCCTAGGCAGATATAGTCAAAATGTTGAGCCATGAGTTTCTCCGTCTTACTTCAAGGATGAGATGCTTTACAGCAGAAGGTCATTGTAGGGGGCTTTGCGATAACAGACCAGCCTATTAGTTTAGTTATGCACCTGATCGGGGTGTAGATATAAAAGTCTCACTATTAATATGAGCGATCACTTTGTATTGGTTTCACGGCGATATTGGCAATTGGAATGATCATTTTGGTCAGGCCCTTCGGCACCACATTTAAGGCATTGCCATTCTTTGTTGCGGATGTTGATTTCATCACTGACGTGCTGCAAGTTATTATTTTGTTTGCCATTGATTTGTGCTTCAAGTTGACCAATACGCTGATCGAGCCAGCGACAGTTGGGATCGTTCGCTACGTGGTTACGACTGGCGAGCTGCTGCTTACGGTTAAGTTTTTTTACTTTAGTAGTTTTAGCTGGCTGATTGGGTTTGGTTTTGGATGTATTGAGCGGTTTTATCTCGGCAGCTGAATACTCTAATGCGCTCTGTGTTTGGTGGGGAATGTTAATCGGCTGACCATGACTGTCGAGTAGAGTTTCTAAAGGTAAAGGCTCGTTTTTTTGGGGTTTAGATAAAGAGGTTACACTGGGTTCAGGATCGGATGTCAGTTGTGCACTCGCTGGGATTATGGCCTGCATTAATAGCGATATTACTGCTACAAACATGATACTAATGGGATAACATTGATGCGCTAACATTCCCTGTTCCTCTGCATAATTGGGTATAAACGGTAAAGTCGCTCCGTCGACTGATTGAGTTTAGTGAGTGGAATGTATTCTTGCCAAATTTAGCGTCTAAATTAACTAACCCGAGCTCGGGATAAGCTCTATGGTTCTACAGGTTAGCTAAAACGTCATTGCAAAGTGGATGCCTACGTAAGTTTGATCCTGCGAGCTCGTATCACCATTGGCTGCGGCTTCTTGTTCAATATCCCCTTGGGCAATGCTATGGCTAATATGACCGCTGATACTCATGTTAGGGGATAACTGATAATTGCTCTCGAGGCCAAGCTGTAGGTTGTTCTTACCATTGTGGTCAGCGGTTCTGTATTTGAAGTCAAACCCTTGGGAGATGTAGGGCGTGAGACTCAAATGGTCGGTGATATTCCAAAAACTGTGTAAACTCATTTCCACAAAATAGCCGTTAGCTTCGGTCGAATAAACGTAATTTATTGATGGTATTAACCAAGGTGTGGCGGTGTAGGCGAGTTCAGCGAATAGCTCATTATCTTGGCAGCGACTACTGCCGTAGCCTTCAATACGTTGATATCCCAGCTTAGCATCAAAGTTTTCGGCCAAGTTAAATCCATATTCAAGGCCAAGATTCCACTCGGTATAGGCTTGGCTATCGCCGCGACCAACTAATGCGTAGGTGGTCCAGTTGCCATCATATTGAACTGAAGTATTTAGCCAATAAATACCGCCATCTTGTAAGTTATTGCGACCCTGTGAGATATATTTACTGTCCCAACCTAAATCGAGTGTTACAGCCAAAAATTCAGTCTTCTCGCTAGGTAACAGGCTATGTGAGCTACTATCGATGTGTTCTAGGCTTTCATTGGCGAATGCGCCGTAGCTAAGACCATTGACACCTAAAAGGCAGAGGATGCTCGCCATCATTTTTGCTGAATGTATTGCCATATTTTTACTGATTTAGGGATAGTGTGTTTATTAAGTAGAGAATACCTCGCTCAGCATTAAAAACTAATACGAATCAATTTCATTTGCGATCTAGTTGGCAACAATGATCAAGTAAATAAAACGTAAATGTAAAATGCGAACAGGTTCGCATTTTTTCAGGTAAAAACTCGCTAAGGAGGGATTATCGAAGTGGCAATCGGTTTTCTTGCCTTGATAAATAGGACATTAGCCCTTATTTATACCCTATACAGATTGTTGAGGAATCATTATGAGTAACCCTTTGCTTAGCGGCGCAAAATTACCGCTTTTTTCACAGATTAAACCGGAACATATTCAAGTCGCTGTTGAGCATGCTATTGCTCAATCTCGCGCTAAGATTGATGAGGTATTGCAACATCAAGGGCCTTTTACTTGGGACAACTTAGTTGCGCCACTCGAACAGGTTGACGATGAACTAAGCCAAATTTGGTCGCCGGTTTCTCACATGAATTCAGTGACTAGCACAGATGAATGGCGTGCCGCCCATGATGCTTGTTTACCTCTTTTATCGGAATACGGCACCTATGTTGGTCAACACCAAGGTTTGTATCAAGCCTATAAGACTCTGCGCGCATCGGATGCATTTGCACAATTGAACCAAGCCCAACAGAAGGTGATTGAGCACAGCCTGCGAGATTTTGAACTCTCAGGTATTGGCTTAGATGACGCGCAAAAAGTGCGTTATGGCGAAATTGTAAAGCGTTTGTCTGAGCTCACCAGTGGCTTTTCTAATCAATTATTGGATGCGACGCAAGCTTGGACTAAGTTAGTTACTGATGAAGCTGAGCTGGCTGGTTTGCCCGATTCGGCTAAAGCGGCTGCTAAGGCAATGGCGCAGGCGCGTGAGTTAGACGGTTGGTTATTTACCTTAGATTTCCCCTCTTATTTACCGGTTATGACCTACAGCGAAAACCGCAGTCTTCGTGAAGAGTGCTACCGCGCTTTTGTCACCCGCGCCTCCGATCAAGGCCCTAATGCTGGTAAGTTCGATAACAGCTCGCTAATGGACGAAATTCTTGCGCTGCGCCATGAACTCGCACAGTTACTGGGTTTTGATAGTTTTGCTGACAAATCTCTGGCAACTAAAATGGCCGAGACGCCGGCGCAGGTGATGGCATTTTTAAATGAGTTAGCACTGCGCTCAAAGGATCAAGCTAAGGCTGAACTGGCTGAGTTAAGAGCTTTTGCTGAGGCCGAATATGGTGTGACTGAAATGGCATCTTGGGATTTAAGTTTCTACGCCGAGAAGTTACAGCAGCATAAGTATGAGATTTCACAGGAAATCCTGCGCCCCTATTTCCCAGAAGATAAAGTGTTGTCTGGTCTTTTCTATACAGTATCGCGTTTGTTTGGCCTTAAAATAGTTGAGCAAAAGGATATTGACCGTTGGCACAAAGACGTGCGTTTCTTCGATATTTTTGATGAAACGGGTGAGCACAGAGGCAGTTTCTACCTCGACTTATATGCTCGCACCGGTAAACGTGGCGGTGCTTGGATGGATGATTGCCGTGTGCGCCGTCAAACCGCCCATGGTTTACAAAAGCCAGTGGCTTATTTGACCTGTAACTTTAATGGTCCGGTCGATGGTAAACCTGCGTTGTTTACCCACGATGAAGTGACGACACTGTTCCACGAATTTGGCCACGGTATCCACCATATGCTGACCCAAATCGATGTTGCTGGCGTGTCGGGGATCAATGGCGTGCCTTGGGATGCGGTCGAATTACCAAGCCAATTTATGGAAAATTGGTGCTGGCAGGAAGAAGCGTTAGCTGAAATTTCTGGCCACTTCGAAACGGGTGAGCCATTACCCAAAGCCTTGTTAGATAAAATGCTGGCGGCGAAAAACTTCCAATCAGGCATGACGATGCTGCGCCAACTCGAGTTCTCGTTGTTTGATTTTAGAATGCATCACGAATATGACCCAGCCCAAGGTGCACGCATTCAAGCAACCTTAGACGAAGTGCGTCGTCAGGTGGCCGTATTAACACCACCAGACTTTAACCGTTTCCAACATGGTTTTGCCCACATTTTTGCGGGCGGTTATGCCGCAGGTTATTACAGCTATAAATGGGCAGAAGTGCTGTCGGCGGATACGTTTTCTCGCTTCGAAGAGGAAGGGATTTTCAACCCTGAAACGGGGCGTCGCTTCTTGCATAATATCCTCGAAATGGGTGGTTCAGCCGAGCCGATGGACTTGTTCAAACAGTTTATGGGGCGCGAGCCGAATATCGATGCTCTGTTAAGACATTCAGGCATTGCTGCATAAGCAATGGTGAGTTTTGATAAATCAGCCCATTTTAATGGGATGATTATCTGAGGGTATTTAGCTTAATCGAACGATAAAAAGACGCCTTAGGGCGTCTTTTTTGTGAGCCATATCTCGCTTGCCCTGTGGTATGACCTCTGTTAGCCTGTGGCTCTTATTTCAAGGGCGGCGCGTTATGAATCTGTATTTTCGTTTGTTTTGGTTGTTATTCTGGCGCACGCGCCATTGTCGTAAGATCGATTTTTTAGGGACAAGCCGTATCACTTATCGTGCTTTACCAAGCGATTGCGACATCAATTTCCATCTAACTAATTCTCGCTATCCCGCGTTTATGGATCTGGCGCGGACTTATATGTTGGCTGAGATGGGTCTGCTGAAACGTTTCTTAAAGTTGAAGTGGATGCCGATAGTCAACGCCGCCGAATTTACTTATATTCGCGATATCAAGCCGCTTAAAACCTTTGAGATTGAAACCAAAGTCGTCGGTTGGGATGACAAGTATTTTTATATAGAACAACGTTTTGTGAGTGAACGTGGCCTGCATTGTATCGTCCATGTGCGCGGTGTGTTTGTGTGCAAAGGTAAGCAAGTGCCGCTAGATGTACTCGTGAAAGAGGCGGGTTATAACGAACCCGCGCCTGAGTTGCCACCCGAAGTGCTTAAGTGGAAAGCATTTTTACAGCTCAAGAAAGAACGAAATATCTGATTTTACTGAGGCATGCTCGCTAAGTTATGCCTCTTTTTCCCATATTATCCTCCATCTCAGTCAATGATATTTCCTCCTGCATTAACATCCAAGCCCCGCGCAGTTGTGCTTGTTGCCAATAGCGCACCACTTGGTCAAAATCCAATAAATTCAAATGCCTAAAGCCATAATTTAAGCACGGGATTAAAGCACAGTCAGCGAGTGTAAAGCTGTCGCCACAGATCCAATGATGCTGCGCGAGTTGTGTATCTAAATGTTGAAATTGTAATAGCAATTGCTTCTCTAGCTTCTTGATTTCAAACTCGCTACTTTTGTCAGAATCGTGCAGTTTTTCTAATTGAAATAATGAGTTGCTAATATCATTGTCGATTAGGCGATCAAAGAGTCTGACCTGTAAATTATGCATCGGCTCTGTAGGCAGGAGTTGGGTGCTGCTATTAAAATGCCTGTCTAGGTATTCAATGATAATACTGGACTCGGGGATCAGCTGTTCATCTTGGGTTTTAAGCAAAGGCAGTCTCGCTTGCGGATACTGTTGATGGAATTTTTGCCGTGAGAAAGGATCGCGTAAATCAACAATTCGGGGATAAAAGTTGGCCTGCTTTTCATAAAGTGCGATCAGCACCTTTTGTGAATAGCGTGACAAGGGATGATAAAAAAGCTCCATAGATATAGGCTCCAAACCCAGTTTTTATTGATTTTACGTTTTAACTTTAGTCGTAATTGAGATGCTTGTTGTAAGAGTTCATTTAAAAATGCTTAGGCTAAATATCATTTTTGGTGGCAAGGCAAAATGATCCATCAGGGATAAAAATCGGTATTATGAGCCCATATAGAAAGTGTCGGGATTTAATCATTTTAAAGGTAATAATATGAGCCAGTTAGAGCGTTTCTCATCCATTTATGCCAGAGCCAGTGAGCGCAAAGGTGGTTCCGCTGGGCTCGAAGCCCTGCTATCAGGTTGTTTACCCGATGATGAGATCCGCCAGTATCGCGATGCCGAGTTATTGTCCGCCATGAGTCGACAGGTATTTCAAAGTGGTTTTGTATGGCGGGTGGTTGTTAATAAATGGCCTGAATATGAGAAGTCATTCTTTGGGTTTGAACCGCATAAAGTGTTGATGTTATCCCCTGAACAAATTCAAGCGCGGGCAAGTGATGCGACCTTGATCCGCCATCTTAAAAAGACTCAAGCCATTTATGATAACGCTCTGATGATCCACGATGTTGCTCGCGAACATGGCAGTTTGGCGCAACTGATCGCCGCTTGGCCGACACAGGATATTATTGGTTTATGGGCGTTGTTGAAGAAACGCGGTACTCGATTGGGGGGCAATACGGGTCCGTATTTTTTGCGCGGCATTGGTAAAGATACTTTCTTGCTAACCGACGATGTACAAGGTTATTTTAAAGCACATAACCTCGTCGATGCGGGTTTTACATCGCAGACTGCGCTTAAACAAGTACAAGCCGTTTTTAATCAGTGGCAACAGCAGTCGGGTCGTTGCTTAGCAGATATCAGCCGCATATTGGCTTGCAGCGTGGGTGATAATCGGATTTAGTGCAATAGGTTTAATGTTAATAGAAAAAGACCAGCCGATGGCTGGTCAAAGCTTTGTATATCAAGCGATTGGACTATTGCGGAGAAGATGCCCCATGTGCGGGTCAACAGCGCTACTTTTAAAAACTTTTGCTGATGCCCACGACAAATCTGTCATCGAAAATTTCAGTCTGAGTGCCATAGACCTTGTGGTCGGTATCCACTGTGCTGCCGTGGTAACGGACATCAAAATTTAGCCCGTAGAACATTTTGCTAAGACCTAGGTTCCAGTGTCCCCAGCCTTCAGCACCTTCACCACTTAAGCCTTGATAACCGACAGAGCCTGATACTTTTATACCATTAGCGAAGTGATAACTTGGGTGTAGCGCGTAGTTTACGCCTTGCCAACCATCGACACCAAACCAGTCATCAACGGTGGGGGTAACTTCTAATTGCAGATTGGCGCTGCCAAACTGTCTGCCCACTTTGAGCCAGAGTTCGGTGTAGTTTGAATAAGATGCACCTGGGTAAAGATATGAAAACAACATGACATCATAGGTGAAACCAGAGTCGCCAAATTCACCAGCTTTACCGACAAAGGGAGCGGTGACGATTTCTAAATTGGGATCGGCAAATTTAATGTTGGAACTAAATACCCCTGCATACCAACCTTCAGTGTGGTTCCAGCTCAAGGTGCCTTGCACTACGGGAATGTCGCCATCTAAGGTTTCAGATTCACCGCGAAACACATAGTCGGAGGCAAAATTGAGGTTACCATTAATCGTGCCACCCAAGAGTTGATTTTCATCAGATGCTTGAGCGTTTATGGCAAGGATAAGTAATGCTCCGCTGAGCAGGAGTGTCGTGCGAGTTGTCATGGTCATCATCTCAACGTTATGTTTAATCATAGGGAGTTGTTAGCGCCCGTTTATCATAGAAATAAGTTGTGAATAGCGGTGTTACTGAGAATGAACCAATCACGAAAAAATATGAACAAATATGAAAAATCAGTTTTAGTCTTAGAGTTAATAGGTTTGTGAACAATTGCCGGCATTATAGAAGCCTTATTTGTGGGAGTCTTAGTTTCATTTTATGGGGCACTAATTTGGCTTTGGCATTTGCTCCGCTTTGGATGAATCACTAAGATAGCCCGCTCAGTAATATTTGTACTGATTCGATTGTTGCAGGTTAATGATGACAAAGTTGTCATTAAACTCAGGAAAGTACTTGATATGATGCATAGCACTCGTTCGCGGTCTATTTATAATTAAGCTATAAACGACATGAGCTTTTTCTGCTAATATCTTATGTAAATCTGTTGTTTTTAACGGTTTGGCCTATTAGAAATAGATTATAAAGATAATTTATAGGGCTGTTTTGTCGTCTAAATAAATGATTACGAGAAATGTGCTCAAATTATGTCGAAGAGAGTCCACTTGATTCACTGTTGAGTCGGTAGTCACAGATTTACAGTGTATGTATGAGCCGTAAATTCAGCATGTGGAGTAGGTCGATTGAGTTTTTTACAGCGTATCCTGCTAACAAAGTGACTCATCCTTAATAGACTTTTTAATTGAATAATAATTCGTTGATATGAGTGATGTCAGAACAGTAAAAATTTTTATTAGTTTACAATTTAGTTTCGTTATCTTCCTTGTTGGTTCCTATAGGCTATGAGATAAATAACGGATTTAGTTTTAGTTACCATTACCGCTCGTGTCAGCGCAATAAGTGTACTGGTATGTGGGCAGTGAATATTTGAAGGAGTTCTCATGCGGCAGACAATTAAACTTGCCTCAGTTATAAGCGTGGCGTTATTGATGGCAGCTTGCAGCCCTCAGGAAGAGAAAGCTCCGGCGAGTGCAGGTCCGCATAGTACGGAAGTTGGAATCCTTAATGTTGTTGCCCAGACTCAAGTGATTCAGGTGGAATTACCTGGCCGTAGTAAGGCTTTTCTTGAGGCGGAAGTTCGCCCACAGGTTAGCGGTATTATCACTAAGCGTAGCTTTATCGAAGGCAGCAATGTGAAACAAGGTGAGTCGCTTTATCAAATTGACTCAGCAACCTATAAAGCGGCTCTTGTGAGTGCAAATGCAGATTTAGCCAGAGCAAACGCGAGTTTAGCCTCAGCAAAAGCAAAAGCGTCGCGCTATAAGCAGTTAGTCAAAACAAACGCCATCAGTCAGCAAGATTTTGACGACGCAGAAGCGGCGTATAAAGAAGCCTTAGCGGGTGTGACGGTTGCAGAAGCTGCCATCAACACGGCAAAAATCAATTTGCAATATACCGAAGTGCTAGCGCCTATCTCTGGGCGTATTGGTAAGTCGAGTGTTACTGCTGGGGCGTTAGTTACCGCCAATCAAAGCCAAACCTTGGCCACAATTCAACAGCTTGATCCTATCAATGTGGATATCGCGCAATCGAGCGCGCAGTTACTACGCCTTAAAGCTAAATTGAAGCAAGGTAAGCTGCAAGCATCTGATAATGCTGATGTGCAATTATTACTCGAAGATGGGACTCAATATGGCCACCCAGGCAAACTGCAGTTTGCTGAAGTGAGCGTTGATCAAAGCACGGGTTCGGTGATTTTACGTGCAGAGTTTCCTAATCCTGAAGGTATTTTATTACCTGGTATGTATGTGCGCGCTATGTTGAATGCGGGCACCGATCCACAAGCCATTTTAGTGCCACAAAAAGCAATTTCTCGTAACTCTAAGGGTGAGGCTGTGGCTATGGTGGTTAACGATCAAGGTATAGTTGAAACGAGAACTGTGACGACTGCGGAAGTGATCGATAATCAGTGGCGCGTGACTTCGGGTTTAGTGGTTGGTGATAAGCTGATTGTGGAAGGATTACAAAAAATTCGTCCCGGAGCACCAGTAACTACCAAAGTTATTTCTGAAACGAAAGCACAATAGGGCATAGCTATGGCACGTTTTTTTATTGATCGCCCCATTTTCGCATGGGTGATCGCTTTGATAATTATGCTGGCGGGGATCCTCTCGATCCGCTCTTTGCCAGTATCCCAATATCCAAGTATTGCTCCCCCAACCGTGGTGATTACTGCTAACTATCCAGGTGCGTCTGCAAAAATTGTAGAAGATTCAGTGACTCAGGTAATTGAGCAACGGATGAAAGGGATTGACCACCTGCGTTATATTGCCTCAACCAGTGATAGTTTTGGTAATGCAGAGATCAAGCTAACGTTTAATGCGGAGGCGGATCCCGATATTGCACAGGTTCAAGTGCAAAATAAGTTACAGGGTGCTATGACCCTGTTACCTCAGGAAGTGCAGTCTCAAGGCGTTAACGTTAACAAATCGAGTTCAGGCTTCCTAATGGTTTTGGCCTTTGTATCGTCTGATGGTTCCTTAGACAAAGGCGATATTGCTGACTACGTTGGTGCGAACATTCAAGACCCTATGAGCCGTGTTGCGGGTGTAGGTGAAATTCAGTTGTTTGGTGCCCAGTACGCGATGCGTATATGGCTAGATCCGCTGAAATTAACCCAATACAGCTTAACCAGCTTAGATGTCATGTCGGCGATTCGTTCGCAGAATGCTCAGGTATCAGCGGGACAATTAGGTGGTTCGCCATCATTGCCTGGCCAAGAGTTAAACGCGACCGTATCGGCCCAAAGCCGTTTACAAACACCTGAACAGTTTCGCAAGATTATCCTTAAATCAGATACGTCAGGCGCAAACGTCTATTTAAGTGATGTAGCACGTGTTGAGTTAGGTTCTGAAAGTTATGCAGTAGTGTCATTGTATAACGGCAAACCTGCAGCAGGATTAGCAATTAAGCTCGCAACGGGTGCAAACGCGTTAGACACGGCTGCTGCGGTACGTGAAAAAGTTGCCGAGTTGAAGCCGTTCTTCCCGCAGGGACTAGATGTTGTTTATCCATATGATACAACGCCTTTCGTTGAGCAATCGATTGAAGGTGTGGTGCATACTCTGCTTGAAGCGATTGTACTGGTGTTTATCATCATGTACCTGTTCCTGCAAAATTTCCGTGCAACGCTGATCCCGACCATTGCTGTACCTGTTGTACTCTTGGGTACCTTTGCGATTCTGTCGATAACTGGGTTTTCGATTAATACCTTAACCATGTTTGCTATGGTGCTTGCTATCGGTCTGTTGGTGGATGATGCGATTGTGGTGGTGGAAAACGTCGAACGTGTGATGGCAGAAGAAGGCTTGAGTCCGCTTGAGGCCACCCGTAAATCGATGGACCAAATCACCGGAGCTTTAGTGGGTATTGGTCTGACGTTGTCGGCCGTATTTGTCCCTATGGCATTTATGTCGGGTTCAACGGGTGTGATTTATCGTCAATTCTCGATCACGATCGTGTCAGCAATGGCGCTTTCGGTACTGGTCGCAGTGGTGTTAACACCGGCACTGTGTGCGACTATGCTTAAACCGCTTAAAAAGGGCCATGGTCATATTGAAACTGGGTTCTTCGGTTGGTTTAACCGCACATTTGATAACTTAACTAACCGTTATGAATCTAGCGTTGCAAGTATCATTAAGCGCGGTTTTAGAGTAATGGCGATTTATGTGGTGCTAGTTATTGCCGTAGGTTGGATCTTTATCCGCATGCCTACCGCATTCTTGCCCGATGAAGACCAAGGTATTTTGTTTACTCAAGCGATTTTGCCAACGAACTCTACGCAAGAAAGCACGTTAAAAGTATTGGAAAAAGTCTCCGATCATTTTCTGGCTGAAGAGGGCGTAAACTCAGTGTTTAGCGTGGCGGGCTTTAGTTTTGCCGGTCAAGGGCAAAACATGGGCTTAGCTTTCGTAGGTCTTAAAGATTGGTCTGAGCGTTCAGAACCTGGTATGGATGTTCAGTCTATCGCTGGTCGCGCCATGGGTGCATTTAGCCAGATGAAAGATGCCTTAGTCTTCGCTTTCGTGCCGCCAGCAGTAATCGAATTAGGTACTGCTAACGGTTTCGATATGTACCTGCAGGATAAGAACGGCCAAGGTCACGATAAGTTACTGGCGGCACGTAATCAACTGCTCGGTATGGCGGC
Source organism: Shewanella sp. MF08487 (assembly GCF_050848685.1). Lineage (NCBI taxonomy): Bacteria > Pseudomonadati > Pseudomonadota > Gammaproteobacteria > Alteromonadales > Shewanellaceae > Shewanella > Shewanella sp. MF08487. Next base: position 83,895 of record NZ_JBOZPB010000021.1, on the reverse strand, counting down.
GCAGAATCCTAATTTGGTTGGCGTACGTCCTAACGGTCAAGAAGATGCACCAATCTATCAGCTACACGTTGATCACGCTAAGCTGAGTGCATTAGGTATTGAAATTGCCAGTGTCAACAGCGTGCTCGCTACGGCTTGGGGTGGTTCCTATGTGAACGACTTTATTGACCGTGGCCGCGTGAAAAAAGTGTATGTGCAAGGTGATGCGCAATATCGGATGCAACCTGGCGACATAGATAAGTGGTACGTACGCAATAATAGTGGTGACATGGTACCTTTCTCTGCCTTCGCAACTGGGGCATGGGAATATGGTTCTCCACGTTTAGAACGTTTCGATGGTTTGCCAGCGATGAACATTCAAGGGGCAACCGCACCAGGGTTTAGTACGGGTGCTGCAATGACCATTATGGAAGATTTGGTAAAGCAGTTACCGCCAGGCTTTGGTATTGAGTGGAATGGCTTGTCGTACGAAGAACGTCTGTCGGGTAACCAAGCGCCAGCTCTATATGCGCTATCTATCTTAGTGGTCTTTTTAGTATTGGCAGCACTTTATGAGAGCTGGTCAGTCCCGTTTGCCGTTGTGCTTGTGGTTCCGCTCGGGATTATCGGCGCATTGATAGCGATGAATGGTCGCGGGCTACCCAATGACGTGTTCTTCCAAGTAGGGTTGTTAACTACGGTGGGCTTAGCAACCAAGAACGCCATCTTGATTGTAGAGTTTGCTAAAGAGTTCTACGAGAAAGGCTCTGGCTTGGTCGAGGCAACGTTACACGCGGTTCGTGTGCGTTTACGTCCTATCTTAATGACGTCTCTCGCCTTTGGTCTTGGTGTTGTGCCATTAGCCATTAGCTCTGGCGTGGGTTCTGGTAGCCAAAATGCCATCGGTACTGCGGTACTTGGTGGTATGTTGAGCTCGACTTTCTTAGGTATTTTCTTTGTACCATTATTCTTTGTGATAGTGGAGCGCATCTTCAGTAAGCGCGAGAAGAAAGGTCAAGAAGAGAAACCAACCCCAACAGAATAAGCTTAGTTTTCTCTACACTAAAGCCCTGCAATAGCAGGGCTTTTTGTTATTTACATATGAGCGTATCAGTATAAATAACGATATTGATAGTCAGTCAGTTGTGGCATATTAGGTTTAGGTCATCATTACTGACAGGGAAAATATGCACGATTCTACGTTGGAATTACAAGAATTAGATGCGCGAATCGCCAAGGGTAAGTTGCACAGTATTTTAGTTGTTGGTGTACTTTATTGGGGCATGCTGACATCGCTTATCGTCGCTTTGATAAATTATTTTATATGGGACGATTCATTTGGGGTAGAACTGCAAAAAGCACTCTGTATTTACCCCATTTGTGGTATTTTATTTGGTTGGTCTGCGTGGGTGCAGATTAATCACAGACGAGATAAACTGCGCGCGAATATCAGCAATCGTTAGCGTAAAAGCGAGTATAGGAGTGACATGGTATTTTCGTGGGGTAATCTTGCAACTAAGCAACTTATCGTAGGAATGGTATGCCATATCATAGCACTGGCTATTTTGGCTTATGGCGTTTATACGTTTTATTGGCAGGAACTGGCGCCGCCAGAGTTAACTCGCTGCGTCGGTGCCGCGGTATTATTTGTGGCTATGGGGTTAGCGCCTAAGCTGTTTTTTATGCCTGTCAGCCAGATAGTGTCACAAGCCGAGAACACGACAGAAAAATCTGCATTGCAGACCTATGTGTTTAATCTAGGTATTTTTTTGATGATTTGCAGTCTGTTGATGGAATGGTTATACGACTAGAGTTTACCCGATAAAGTAAGGGCGTAGAGGTCATCATCGGCGCCCTTTTTATTGCGTTTTCTATGTGTATTAAGGCGTGTAGTAAGTCGCCGCGCCAGGCCCAACTGGTAGGCCAAAACCAAATACCCACAGGAAGAAGAACGCTGTCCAGCCTACAAAAAACACTAAAGTGTACGGCAGCATAGTCGCAATCAGTGTGCCGATACCTAAGTTTTTTTGGTAACGGCAAGCCACCGCTAAAATTAAACCGAAGTAACTCATCATAGGTGTGATTAAGTTAGTCACTGAATCTCCAATACGGTATGCCGCTTGAATTGTTTCGGGTGCATAACCCACCAGCATCAGCATAGGTACAAAAATCGGTGCCGTAATAGCCCATTGAGCCGAGGCGCTGCCCAGCATGAGGTTGATAAAGCCGCAGAGCACAATAAAAAATAGAAATACGATTGGGCCAGTAAGTCCAATAGATTGCAGGCCATCAGCGCCTAATACTGCTAGCACCGCGCCTAAATTACTCCAGTTGAAGAAGGCAACAAACTGCGCCGCAAAGAACACTAGCACAATATACATTCCCATAGTGCTCATACTGTGGGACATGGCATTAATGACATCTTTATCATTTTTAATACTGCCCACAATTTTACCGTAAATAAAACCCGGAATAGCAAAGCAGATAAAGATAAAGGCGACTATCCCCTTAAGGAATGGTGAGCCGGATATAAGTCCTGTTTCTGGATGTCGCAGTGGTGCACCTTCTGGTACGACTGAAAGTGCTAAAATGGCAGTGAGCACTAACATAGACAATCCTGCCCATTTTAGGCCGCGTATTTCAATGGCACTGACACTTTCCATCGATTGCAGTACGGTTTCATCCGCATCATCATCTTGGTATTTACCTAACTTAGGTTCGACAATTTTCTCGGTAACAAAGGCGCCAAGGAAAGTGATAACAAAGGTGGAGACAAACATAAAGTACCAGTTCACCTCTGGGCCAACGTTATACTGAGGGTCTATCATGCGCGCCGCAGCTTCGGTAATACCCGATAACAAAGGATCGACAGTACCCAGTAACAAGTTGGCACTATAGCCGCCAGAAACCCCAGCAAATGCGGCAGCTAAACCCGCGAGAGGATGACGGCCAAGAGAATGAAAAATCATTGCCGCCATAGGGATCAACACGACATACCCAAGCTCAGCAGCGGTGTTAGACATAATGCCGGCAAAGACGATTGTCACAGTCACTAATCGCCTTGAGGCGCCCATCACCAAGGCGCGCATGGCAGCGGATAATAAGCCTGAACGCTCAGCAATTCCAACGCCCAGTAGTGCCACAAGCACAGTTCCGAGCGGTGTAAAACCGGTAAAATTAGTCACTAGATTTGAGACAATCATTCGCAAGCCTTCGGCATTCATCAGGCTTACTACATGAATAAAACCGTCAGCACTGCGACCGTGGGAGCCCATCGGTCTAGGATCGACAACGGTTAACTCAAAGTAGCCTGCTATACCTGAAATAATGATTACAGCGACACAAAAAAGTGCAAATAGGGTGATAGGGTGCGGCAGTAGATTGCCTAAGCGTTCGACAACATTGAGAAAGCGCACAAACCAACCATTGGCGCTGATATCGCTATGTTGTGGACCTGAAGTTTTTTTATTGGTGATATCACCGGAGTTAACACTCATCATCTTTCCTTTATATCGACCCTGGCGCAACGCTATTCCCTTGACTCGAGACATCGCCGTTAGCCAATTAGGCCGCAGAGAGATGATTGCGGATATAGAATGCTGGATAAACGCTAAGGTAAAAGTTAAAACATTAGCCAGAAAGTATGATTGTGAAGTTTTAATTGAAACTTAAATGTTGCAGATTGGCTTTGTTGAAGTGATGAGGCAAAAATAGCATAAAAAAAATGGACTCTCTAGGAGTCCAGTATTCACGAGCAAAATTGGATGCTCTAATGTTGTGCCATATCACTATAGTCGTTATTTGCTGTATCGGAGCTGAATATCGTTAAATTTATATTCTGATTACGCTTTTTAATCCTCAGGATCACTATTTATTGTCGTCCCAGTTACGACATTTAGTGGTGGTATTGGATGCTAAATAGCCGTAATCCCCTCATCAGCTCTGACCAGCACAGCATTTCATCGTCTTAATCTGTACTGTAGGTGAAATTTCCACTCATTTATGATTAGCTGTATTCTGCTAATAAGAATAAGAAACCTAAGGATGGAAGATGGAAAAATTGTTATTGGGATTAACGCTGATTTTTATCGTGGCCTATCTTTGGTACGTCAGCCTAGTCAAAAAGCGTAATACCGCGCTCGAAGCTCTATCGGGTATTGATGTACAGTTAGCCAAGCGTGCTGATCTTGTGCCTAACATTCTAAAAATAGCCAAACGATTTATGGATCATGAAAAATCACTGCTCACTGATATCACCGAATTACGGACTCAACTGACCAACAGCTATACCAAGACCGATCCTAAGGCGGTTAAAGAGCACTTAGCTCAGGCAGAACGGTTGAATGATAAAATGGGCACCTTGATGGTCAATGTAGAAAACTATCCTGAGCTCAAGTCCGACAACACTATGCTGCAGGCGATGCAAACCTATAACGAGGTCGAAGCCCATATTTCCGCTGCGAGGCGTTTTTATAATTCAGCGGTTTCTGAGCTAAATACCGCCGTCGAAATTTTTCCCGGTTCTATCATCGCTTCTATGGCGAACATTAAAGTGATGCCATTTTATGAAGTCAGTGAGTCGGCAAAAGCGCCCGTTGATGCTGCCGAATACTTGTAACTTTATCGCGACGGGTGAGTGGTCACCCTGAAATACGATGACATCAATATGAATATATTAACTTTTATTTTAGGTGTCCCGATTCGCGCGGTTCGCACCCCGGTAAATTTGTCAGCAGATTTAGAGGCTTTGCCTCAGCTGCAAGCGTATTACGATAAAAATATTGCCCCCATCAGTCGCAAATATGAAACTCAACGCGTGGCCTGCCTTAAAGCTGCGCGCAAACGCTTGTATTTGAGTTTTATGATAGTGCTTGGGCTCACCTTGCTCACTGTTATTGGCTATCGCAGCGGAGTGGCTTATTTTCCTCCTTTGCCATTGCTTGCGTTACTCGGATTAGGCTGGTGGAGTTTTGCTCCAGTTCGAGATTTTAAACAATCGGTGCAGCAGTATGTTTATCCGTTGATGTTTAAATATTTTGGCGATGAGTTTGTTTATAGCCGCGAAATGCGCCTCGACCTGAATCGGCTGGTTGCGGCTAAGGTATTGCCACATTACGATAAAGTACGCTTTGGCGATTATATTCAAGGCAGCTATCAAGGCGTTGACTTGATAATTAATGAGCTTACCTTGACCAAAAAAGTGAAAGTAGAAACGCAGGATAACAATAGACGAAGAACCGTGACGCGCACTCATACCCTATTTCACGGTTTAGTGGTTGAGCTGAATAGTCATAAGGCGTTTACTGGCCATACAGTAGTGCTGCGGGACCGTGGTGGGTTAGTTAACTTTGTGTCCGATAGTTATGCAGGGCTGACACGAGTAAAGCTTGAAGATCCGCAATTTGAAAAAGAGTTTGATGTGTTTTCAACGGATCAAGTGGAGTCGCGTTACTTGCTAAACACGGTATTTATGGAACGCTTACAGCAACTTGCGAAGCATTTTGGTGGGAATGTCCAATGTGCTTTTTTTCGTAACAAGCTAATGATATTTCTACCGAATCGCAGCATCCATTTTAAAATGCAGTCTATTTTCAATGGGGCGACTTTTTCCGCTGAATTTAGTCAGATAAACCGCGAGATGAAGCAACTCTTTGCTATTATTGAAATACTTAAACTTAACCAGCATACGGGACTCTGATGTTGCCTACTCGCTCACCGCTTACCTGTAGATGGACTGCCACATCGTATTTATTGACCGTATTGGGCTTGAGTTTATTATTATTACTCTCGAGTGCTTATGCGCAAGAAGCTAGCGAAAAATCAAAACCACGTATCGTTGCACGCTACTCCGATAACGGCATAGTGAGCCGTGAAGGTCTGGAAAAACTTAAGATTTACCAATATCAACAAGCTAATGGTGTCACAGTCTTTACCGACAAAGCTCCCGTGAGTAACTCGTATCAAATCTTACTCTATGACTGTTTTGCCTGCCGCCCCGACTCAACCATTGATTGGAATGGTATCCGTCTATTTACGGCTAACTATGATGCGGTTATCACCCATGCAGCGCATAAACATCAGCTCGACCCCGCCTTAATCCGTGCAGTGATCCATGCCGAGTCTGCTTTTAATGCGCGCGCAGTTTCGCGTACCGGTGCGATGGGCTTAATGCAATTGATGCCAAACACAGCCAAAGAGATGGGTGTGGCAAACGCTTTTTTGCCTGAAGAAAATATTTTAGGGGGCAGTCGATATTTGGCACAAATGCTAAAACAGTTTAACGGTGATGTGGCGCTGGCTTGTGCCGCTTACAATGCGGGGCCGACAACGGTAGTGCAGTACAATGGCATTCCGCCTTATCCTGAAACTCAAGCCTATGTTGAGCGAGTAAAGATTTTATTGAAACGTTATCGTGAGCAGGCGGGGGCTTAACGGCTGTATATTAGATTAAAAATAAGCGGCGAAAATTTAAATATCCGCCGCCATTTAAATTGAGCGTTATTCGCCAACTTCCCATTTCACGGTAATGTTACCGTCAGCTTGTCCGAGCGTCTTACCTAAATAATCCATTAATTCAGTCGCGATTTCATCTAACTGCCAAGGTGGGTTGATGACCCATAAGCCAGCTGCTGTCATACCAAACTCATCTGAATCGGGTTTAATGGCTTGTTCTATGCGTAGTTGGCGTTTAATACCACTGTTAGTAAGGCGCGATAACATGCCCTCGGTTTGAGCACGATTCACGACCGGATACCATAATAGAAAAACCCCAGTGGCAAAGCGTTTATGCGCTTTTATCAGTGTTTCGGCTACATCTTGATAGTCGGTTTTCATCTCATAACTTGGATCAACCAGTACCAAAGCGCGGCGCTCTAGTGGCGGCACTGCGGCGATAAGACCTTGTAAGCCATCACCATTAAGCACTTTAACTTGTCTATCTTCGCAAAAGTAATCGTCCAGTAATGAATGGTCTGTACTGTGTAGCTCGTGCAGTACCATGCGATCTTTGGGCCCTAATTCCATATCGATAATGGCAGGCGAACCTGGGTAGAAGTTGAGTTCGTCAGGATTTTCTTCATTAAAATGACGCACGGCGGCGACATAGTCCTGCAGCGACTGCGGCAGATCCGTTTTATCCCAAAGCTTAGCTACGCCTTCGAGGTATTCACCGGTTTTTTGTGCAAACTCATCGCTTAAAGCATAACCACCCGCACCCGCATGTGTGTCGATATACACGAGGGGTTTGTCTTTCTTGTGCATCAGCTGCAAGGTTTGTAGCAAGATGGCGTGTTTCAACACATCGGCATAATTGCCAGCGTGATAACCATGGCGGTAACTTAACATGGAATCTTCCAAGGTGAGTGTTGCAGGTGGAATACCCGCATTCATAAGGGCAATTATAGGGATAATAGTCCTTAGGGTAAATTGGCCAAGCCAAGACAGTATTCAGCTAAGATTGCTTTTGGCATAATGACCATAGTTTTTAATTGTATAAACAGTGGTCCCTTTGCCTATTCCAGTCTTTTTCAATCAGCAATACCCGACACTTGTGGATATTTGTGCGCGTTGGCAACTTGCCTACGATGCGAATGCCCCTTTCGAATTGCGTTTTGAATCAAATACCTTATCGCTGCATAAACGTGATGAACCTAAGCTCGATGGCATAGTGGTTGACTTTGTCACCGGCGCTGTGGCGCATCGACGTAAATTTGGTGGTGGTCGTGGACAATCTATCGCTAAAGCGGTGGGATTAAAGCAAGGGGTCACGCCGAGTGTGGTTGATGGTACTGCAGGTTTAGGGCGCGATGCCTTCGTGCTTGCCAGCTTAGGTTGTACAGTGACTATGGTTGAGCGTCATCCTGTGGTTGCCGCATTACTTGAGGATGGTTTACGCCGTGCCTATCAAGATGCTGAAATTGGTGATTGGATGCGCGAGCGGATGCGTTTATTCCCTGGTTCTAGCTTAGAAGCGCTCGCGAAATTGGAGCAAGATGTTGACGTGGTTTATCTTGATCCTATGTATCCACACCGTGATAAATCAGCCCTTGTTAAAAAGGAAATGCGTGTATTTCAATCCTTAGTTGGCGCCGATTTAGATGCCGATGGTTTGCTTGCGCCAGCGCTCGCTTTGGCAACCAAGCGCGTTGTGGTTAAGCGCCCCGATTATGCTGAATATTTAGACGGTGTGAAGCCGCATTCAGTCATCGAAACTAAAAAAAATCGCTTCGACCTATACATTAAATCTGCAATGAAATAGCGATGAATCGCTTGCTAAAATTTATAACGCTATAAATTTAAAGCATATTTTACAAGTCATCCCAGTGCGTCTACCATACTTACAGTGCAGGGCGGGATTCTACTTTATTAGCATTTTAACCAAAGAGCGCTGAGCGAAATGTAGACTCCTAACCCCCGCAAGGCGATATTTTTACCCTAATGCTCCCGAATAAACCTAGCCGCACCTTATATATTGATAGCTAAGGAGCTGACTACTCGCGTGAACAACATGATGTTCTTATCGATTGTCAGCTCACCAGCAATTCCAAATAGCGCGATAACACTATAATTATTTTAATATAAAAATAGAGCTTATGGTGGTGCGAATGTATTTATGCATACAAATTTAATCTAAAGCTTTTAAACCCGCTTTCGCAATACGAACATCTTGGCTGCCGTGCGCCCCTCCGACCCCTATGCCACCCACAACGATACCGTTAATAAAGATAGGAACACCGCCATCCATAATCAGTATATTTTCATCCAAATACCGAATGTCGGCAGGAATAGAGCCATCCGCAACTCCCTTAGCGATGACCGCAGTTTCTCTTTTTTGTGAGTTCGCAGTGTAAGCTTTTTTGTAGCTGGCACGGATGGTATGTACGCCTGCTTGATGATCCCTTAACACGGCTAAAGTTTGTCCGGAAGCATCAACGACCGTAATGGATACCATTAACTGCTCTTTTTTAGCTTCTAATGCCGCCGCATTTACGATGTTTTGTGCCATCTCACCTGTTAATACAGGAACTGTCATCATATGTGATCCACCATTCGCTTCATTATTTTTAATTTGATTACTTTGTAAGGTGTTTGCGCCCGCCGCGATCGACAATATAGAGGTTGTCAGCGCCGCATAAAAAAATAATTTTTTCATTATAAATCCTTAATATTATTATATTAACAGTCAATTGCCTTTGCGTAACTTTCAGGTGAAAACTTTATTGTGACCATCAGCATGCCAATAAGCATGACCAGAAGCATGAACCAAACACTCAGAAAGCTCCCAGTCCATTCACGCAATAATCCTGCAATATAAGGCATTATCGCGGTAATGATAAAACCAATACCTTGTACAAATGCGGTTAGTGCTCCAGCGATTCTTGGTATCGCTACATGATCAAGTGCGACGGTCAGAGTCAAAGAAAAGCAGGCTCCCATACCACAACCGATTAACGATACACAAAGCATTAGAAATGAAGCTGGCATCAGTATTAATCCTGTAAAACCAATAGCCTGAATACCAACGGCAAAAAATAACCACAGCCGTCGATCTAAACGATTAGATGAAAGTACAGGTATTATGAGTGCACCTGCTACTTGAAACACAGTCATGATACCAATCAACATACCGCTACTTTGGGCGCTCCAACCTAAACTACGCGCATAGGTGGGAAGCCAAGCGATCATACAAGCATAACTGGCATTCGCTAGTCCAAAATAACAAGCTAATAACCACGCTCGGCGATTACTAAAAAAATTGAATTTTACGCTACTATTTTTAGTCTCTGTTGCTTCATGTGGTTTGAACCACCACAGCAAAAGTGCAATAACAGGTAGTATTAGCCATATGGCTAATCCTATTTGCCAGCTCCCGTAATGCTGAGCGACTAACGGGCTTAGCATTGCGGCAATACCGCCTCCCGCCATGAGTGAGGCTGAATAAACCCCCATTGCCAGCGGTACATGTTTGGGATACCAACGTTTAACAACTCCTGGCGCGAACGCTTGTACAATGGCAATACCCGCGCCACCGATTAAAGCGCTAGTAATTAATGTCCAGCCAGTATCCAAAAAAAAACGCCAGAGGCCAGTGAAAGCAATCGCAAGCAACCCACTAATTATCCATGTACTTTCACTGAGTTTTTTGCCAATCGAAGGTAACAGTAAAGGCAGTATCCCCATACATAACATAGGTAACACAACGAGTAATGACGCGACCTGCAGCCCGATATCAGTAGTAAGGCGGATTTCCTCTAGTAGAGGGCCGGTGGATGTAATCAAGGGACGTAATGTCAGGGATAATCCAGAAATCACCACCATAGGCCACAATTTCTTCAGCAATGATTGCTGCTTTTTGGCTGAAATATAAACAGTGTGCATCAGTAAATAAATATCCTAGGTAGCCAAAAGTCGACGTGTTGCGCCGACTTTTACTATACTAAATCTATTTTTAGCGTGGCAAACTTTTCAATAAGTTGCGACTGCTAAACTAGACCATTAAAAAGGTTTGAAGGGTAAAAACTTACCATCAAGCGTAATGACTGCGCGATCGCCACCTTCTGGATCTGCCACTTTTTTGATATCCATCTTAAAGTTGATTGCACTGATGATGCCATCGCCAAACTGTTCATGGACGAGTGCTTTAAGGGTCGTGCCATAAACCTGCATCATCTCATAAAAACGATAGATAGTAGGATCTGTTGGCATGCTCGCTCCGACACTGCCGCGTAGCGGAATCGCTTGTAGTAATGAGATAGCATTCTCATCAAGACCTAAGGTTTCACCCACTTTTTTCGCTGCATCAGCAGGGAGAGGATGTTGGCCTAACAAAGCGGCCGTTACGTAGACATCGCTTAAACCGGTTCCTTCTGCTATTTGCTCGAATGATAATTTCTTTTCAGCTTTTAAGGCAATAATAGTATCTGTTAATGCTTGACGTGCAGCGTTGCTAATTTGAGATTGAATCATGGTAATACCTTTTAGTGATGATTATTTATAGTTAACAATAATGTAAATATTATTGGATTAAACTGCTTCAGGCAGCTGTACAGGGTAAGCGTGAACCTTAGTGTGCTGCGTAAGAGAAACAAAACTGTTCGTTACGCCGTCTAAGGCATCAATGTTGCCCGTCTCGATATCGTAAACCCAACCGTGTAAAGCCAAACGGCCTTCTCTAATAGCCAGTCGAACTGAAGGATGCGTTTTAATGTTTTCAATCTGAGCGATCACATTCTCTCGTACCATAGATTCAATACGATCATGCTCGCTTAGATGGTTGAGTGATTCGTTGACGATGCGAGCAGAGTCCGCGTAACGGAGCCAACTGCCAACGGCTGGCATGTGATCCATGCATTGACAGGTTGCAATAGCAGACATTGCGCCGCAGTCTGAGTGACCACATATCACCACATCTGTTACCTGTAATGCGGTCACCGCATACTCTACCGATGCAGAGACGCCTCCAGGCTCAGGTCCATAGGACGGTACTATGTTGCCCGCATTGCGAATCACAAATAGGCCACCAGGTTCACGCTGGGTGACGAGTTCAGGTACTAAGCGGCTATCTGAACAGGAAATAAATAAGGTATTCGGGCTCTGCTTGGTCGCCAAATTCTTGAACAGATCAGCGCGTTCAGGAAATGCATCGCTATGGAACTTTAAAAAACCTTTAATAACGTCTTGCATAACGGTTGTCTCTGTTGTTTCGATAGGGAGAATACTACGCGGCTATTGAAATAAGGTAAAAGACGGGTATATTATTATGTCCATAATAAATACTTATAGATAAAGTCTGGCTCCTGTAGAGAACGATGATACTTAGACACATAAATTATTTTCTGGCTGTTGCAAAACACCAAAGCTTTACGCGGGCGGCTGCATCTTTGTATGTTTCGCAGCCAGCCTTATCTCAACAAATAAAGCAACTCGAAGAGACGCTGGGTGCGCCTCTGTTTGATCGTTCTGGTCGCAGTGTTAAGCTAACTGATGCTGGTGAAGTGTATGCACGTTATGCACATAAAGCCTTGCAAGATTTAGATGAGGGGCGACGAGCTATTCACGATGTACAAAACCTCAGTCGTGGTGCTTTGCGCATTGCCATGACTCCCACCTTTACTACCTACTTAATTGGTCCGTTAGTAAAAGCATTCCATAATAGCCATCCCAATATCACGGTTAGCGTGCAAGAGATGTCACAAGAGCATATGGAAAAACAATTGCTTGATGATAAGTTTGATGTCGGTATTGCCTTTGCTGAGGTGCACTCTACCGAGATCGAATCGCAAATTCTTATGGTTGAAACGCTGGCATTGGTGGTTAATAAAGATCATCCACTTGCAAAGTACCAGGCGATTGATTTGCAAACATTGAACGCGCAGTCATTGGTATTGCTCAGTCATGAGTTTGTAACCCGTGAGCAAATTCAACGTTATTGCCATCAACACAATATCCAACCAATAGTATTGATGGAGGCTAACTCGTTAAGTGCCGTCATTGAAATTGTCCGCCATACTCAATTGACGACATTATTACCTTCTAACATTGCTAGTGAGCGCGATGAGCTGATAGCGATTGCTCTGACGCCAACTTTACTCAAGCGTACTGCGGTATTGTTGCAACGAAAAGATGCTTATCAGACTGCGGCAGCCGAGGCATTTATAGGCTTAGCGCATCAGGTTTGTAAACACTCAGGCTATTTCTAGGCGATGCTGCAGCATAAAATCTTAACGCTATTAAAATAATACTTAAGTAAAAGCAAACGAGCGAACTAGCTTAGGGACAAAATCAAATAGTTTGCTTGCCGATGAACTATTGTTACAATCCTCCGGTCTTATACTCCACGAACGTTTAGTACCAAGCCGTTTGTATTTTTTCTAACAAAGAAGACCAGAGAAATTCATATTATTAAGTTATTTACTAAGCAAACAGGCAATTTATGGGGTGTAATGGTTTTTACCATACTGACCTTGTTTTGCTTGACTCAAAATAGTGGAATGCTTAAATTGCTACTCAATTCATCGAGTACGCAAGCGATTGCTGGCCCCTCTTTTTCAAGCGATATTGTTAAAGGCGTGAGTCTTAGCAACCTTTCTAGCGAGGGTGACTTAGCTAAGACTGAGCAGAAAAAATGTGAGTTATCTGAAAAGTCGATCCGTACCTGTATCGATGTACCGAGTTCTATCCCTTTTCTAACCCTATTGTTCCTACTGCCATTACTCCCCCGTGCCTCCCGCGTGATAACCCTGTTACCTATACAGAATTATCAAGCCAAACCTCGGCGAATACATCTCACCCATTGCCGCTTTCAAGAATGAAAATAATTTACTTATCAATTTGATAGGTGATTTTTTCAGTGTGAACTTTGTCTGTGGGTCGTTAATTATCTCATCAGCTTATTGCTGATAAACAGAACTAAGTCGCGGCTGAACATCAGCTTTATACCTTTATCTCCCTATCAGATTTGTTGAACCACACCTTTTAGCGTATCGCTCCTATTAAGTCTTGACGACTTAAATAACGAGATCATAGCGTTAGCCTGCACTTCGGTGGCTAAAAGATGAGCTAAGGCATAACGTAAATGCACTTTGGAAATACACTTAACGGCGATTCACGCTTAAGTATTACCTCGGTAGTTATGCTGACGAAATATCAAAGAGATTAATATGCAATTGAATAACTTACAGTTAATGCATACTTTGGGGATAAAATGCACATTCTAAAATTCGTCTCAATCCGATTGTGGATGCTGGTTTTGCTCGTGGCGAGTCCGGCGTTATCGGTAGCATCAACCCCATGGTTAGTGAATGAACATCATTTGCCCGTCAAGGTACGATTTATGCTGACTGGCGCAGTCGATCCAGTATCGAATACTTTACCTGCGGTACTCGAGGTTCAACTTGAGGGCGATTGGAAAACCTATTGGCGTAGCCCAGGGGAAGGCGGTATTGCTCCGGCGATTAAATGGGATGAGTCCCGTAATCTACAACATGTTGATTGGGCATGGCCTGCACCTGAAGAGTTTTCGTTATTAGGGCTGCAAACCTTTGGCTATAAAGGTAATACGACCTTTCCATTACTCCTAACGGTTGATGATATTAGCGCGCCAACTCAGCTGCGCGGTAAGGTGACGTTATCGACTTGCACCACCATCTGTGTACTGACTGATTATCAAATTGATCTTGATTTCACCCCTAATGCACTGCAAGCAAATACCGCTGCCATGTTGGCTTACAACAAGGCTATATCGCGGGTGCCACAAAAGGTCGTGGCAGCAGAGGGCATGCCGCCTGTGATGACATTAGGTTGGGATGCCGCTAAAAGTCAGCTTGAAGTCAGACTGAATGATACCAACTGGCAGCAGCCCAGCATTATTATTGATGGCGAGCCCGATACTACATTTAAACGAGTGAGCTTAACTAAGAGCGAAACGGCCCTAGAGGGCCAGCAATTAGTAGCTATTTTTAATGGCACTAGTTGGCTAGGTGAACCAGAAGTATTAGGTAAACCACTCAATGTTACGGTTATTGATGGTGAGCGAGCACTCGAATATAGCGCCAAGGTTGAACCTAAGGTGATTACGCAGGAAAACACCTCGATATTCAGCATCATATTGTTGGCGCTTATCGGTGGGTTGATTTTAAATGTGATGCCCTGTGTATTACCGGTACTCGGGATGAAGTTGAGCTCAGTAGTCGCTGCGCCTCATTTACAACGCAATCAAATCCGCCAACAGTTTATCGCCTCAGCGCTGGGTATTTTAGTCTCATTTTGGCTACTGGCTGGCTTCATCTTAATACTCAAACTCACTGGACAAGCGATTGGCTGGGGCGTGCAGTTCCAAAATCCGTGGTTTATCGGCTTTATGGCGCTTGTGACTACAGTTTTTGCTTTCAATATGTTAGGTGTGTTTGAGATTAACTTACCTTCTAACGTACAAACCAAGTTGGCGACAACCGGCGGCAATAACAACCGGGGCCACTTTTTACAGGGCATGTTTGCGACTTTGTTGGCAACGCCGTGCAGCGCACCTTTCTTGGGCACCGCAGTGGCATTCGCTTTGGGCGCTGATGTACTGAGTCTGTTGGTGATCTTTACTGCTTTAGCTGTGGGGATGTCGCTGCCTTGGTTAATGGTGGCGGCATTTCCACAAGTGGCGGGTTATTGCCCTAAACCCGGCCGCTGGATGAACATAGTAAAAGTATTTTTCTCCGCGATGTTGTTACTCACCAGTTTGTGGTTAATCAGCCTATTAGCGAGTTTTGTTAATGTGATTTATCTGTGGCCACTTGGTGCTGCCATTGCGCTGATTTTTATGTTTTTTATGGCTAAAAAATACGGCGCTATTGCCATTGTCAGCAGTTTGGGCGTGGGTATTTTATTATCGGCTGTCATCGCGTTTAGCACCTCAAATCAATGGGCAAAACCCTTACCAACAGACCTTACTTGGACGCCATTGGATCAAGCGTTAATTGACCAACAGGTTGCCCAAGGAAAGACAGTATTTGTCGATGTCACTGCCGATTGGTGCATTACCTGTAAGGCCAATAAAGTGGGCGTGATCTTACAAGAACCCGTCTACAGCTTGTTGCAACAGGCACATGTATTACCCATGAAAGGCGATTGGACCACTGCATCGCAACCTATTACTGATTACCTCCAAAGTCACAATCGTTTCGGCGTGCCCTTTAATATCGTCTATGGCCCTAATGCGCCGCAAGGTATTGCATTACCTGAAATTCTATCGAGCCAGCGGGTAATTGATGCGCTTAAACAAGCCTCATCTATGCCTAAAGAGGCGACAACTGAACACTAACGCTATTAACCCCTGTCTCTTAGTGAATTAACAGAGAGATAGTTAACGATTGGATCGACGCGAGCTCTGGTCCATGACATTGGAAAACCTATTATGAAATCAACAATTCACGTCAAAAATGTAGTTCAAACCGATAAATTAACGCACGAAAATGGAGTCACAAACATGTCGAAATTAAGCACAATTCTTAAACACCGTAAGCTGCAAATGTTTGCGGTATCGGGTGTAGCAATGGCGATGTTCGTCGTGTCATTACCCTCAATCAGCACGTTTGCCCATGCAGACGCTAGTAGCCTAACCGCTGCACAGCAGCAAGAAGTACGCGCCATGATTAAGGATGTTTTGATCAATGATCCTGAGTTATTGAAAGAAGCCATTATTGCGTTGCAATCACGAGAGCAACAGGGTGCTGATGCCGCGATGCAGACGAGCTTAGTGACGAATCATGAGGCCATGTATGAAACGAAAAGCGATCCATGGAAAGGTGCGGCAACCCCCGAGATCACTATGGTGTATTTCACCGATTTTAATTGCCCTTATTGTAAAAAAATCGAACCCGCATTGAACCAATTGATTGAAGAATTCCCGCAGTTAAAAGTTATTATCAAAATGGTGCCACTGCAGGGTGAGGCGTCAAAGCTAGCTGTCGACTTTGCTCAAACCGTATGGTTAAACGAGCCTGAAAAGTATCTCAAAGTGAAGGACATGTTGATGTCGAGCCCGCGTGGACTGGATGCAGCCGCTATTGCCAAAGTCGCTAAATTGACAAAAACGGAGCGTTGGGCTGGTAATACAGACCCACGAGTTGCTCAAATGGTAGATGATAATGTTAACTTAATGAATGAGTTAGGCATAGGCGGTACGCCAAGTATGATAATTGCCGATACGGTTATTCCTGGCTTAGTTCCCTATGAGGTTCTAAAAGAGCAACTAGAAGCCGCGATCGCAGCCCAAGATAAGACTCAGAAGAGTAGTTAAGATGAAGCCAAAGGAAACTGAAAATATGAGCGCCGAACAGGTTTCGACATCTTTACCTAAACGCATATTGGGCTGGATTAAGCAGCTGGCACTTTGGCTGCTCATTGCTCTTATCGTGACCAGCGTGATGGACATCTGGCGCGGCAAAGATATCCCGCGGGATAATTTGCCGCAACTCCAAGGGACGACGTTGGCAGGGGATACGCTTGATATTGCCACGCTCAGCCAAGATCAGGCGGTATTGGTGTACTTTTGGGGCACTTGGTGCCCTGTGTGTAATTTTGTCAGCCCGGCGGTCAATCAAATGTCGGCCTATTACCCCGTGGTGACGGTTGCCATGAGTTCGGGTGAGGATGAGAAACTGAGAAAATATCTTCAGCATCAGGATTATGGCTTTGACACTATTAACGATAGTGACAGCAAGATTGCCCGTGATTGGTCATTGCAGGCGACGCCAACCATTATGATCTTTAAAGATGGTGAGTTAAAACACTACACGACTGGCTTTACTAGCCTGCCAGGCATGTGGTGGCGAATGATGTTCACTTAGAAGTGATATATCAGGGGCTGTTTTAAGGTAGAAAAAAAGCGCTAATTTAGGTTAGCGCTTTTTATTATCAACTTATTTCAGGACTAGGCAACTAGCTGAAAGCTTAGGGTTTACTTCACTAAGGTGAGCAGTGGCGCCTGACTCACGACTTGGAAGTCGAGCGCCATAGTCACACTGAGCGCCGTAATAGTGATGATTGAAAAACCAAACACTTGACGAGCCCAGCGTTGCATGTCGACGCCGTGGCGATAACCTTTTAATGCCATGGCAAGCCACCACAGGCTGGTGGCGCAGGTGACCGCCATAAAGGCGATACCTGTGTAACCCGCGAGTGGCAACAGTGCACTGACTAAGGCGAACACGGCAATATAAAGCACGATATGCAGTTTTGCTTTGGTCATGCCTTCTGCCACTGGCAGCACAGGAATATTGGCTGCCGCATAGTCATTAAAACGGAAAATCGCGATGGCATAGGAATGTGGCATCTGCCATAGACTGAACATCAACAGCAAAATAGCCGCGCCCATGTCCATTTGCCCTGTCACGCTGCAATAGCCAACTACGGGCGGTACTGCGCCCGAGAAGCTGCCAACCAAAGTGCCATACACTGAGTTACGTTTCATGTAGAGGCTATAAACCCCCACATAAACAATGTAACCAATAACGGCAAATAGCAGGGCTAATGCATTGGTAAACAAGGCTAAGATGCTAAAGCCCAACACGCCTAAGGCGAGTCCAAACGCGAGGACGTTACCCACGGCAATTTCGCCCGTGACGGTCACGCGTTTGCAAGTTCGCTGCATCTTGGCGTCGATATCACGGTCAATACAGTTATTGATTGCGCAGCCAGAGGCCACAACCAAGGACAATCCTACTAAGCTCGCTAGCATCAAGACCAGATTTACGTCGCCTTTGGCGGCTAATAAAAAACCGCCAGCAACGGAAATCAGATTCCCGAAAATGATGCCAGGCTTAGTCACCTGCACATACCCTTTGAAGCGTGCTTTCCATTGCGGTGACATAAATCTGTCTTGTATTTGCATAGACTGTTTCTCGTTACATCATCAAAGCGTTGGCTTCGAGTATGATCCACACCGACAGGCCGACTACCATGACTATAATCAGGGCGGTAAACAGGAAGGAGAAGGTGTTCACTTTGCCTTCTTTCGAGAAATCTAAGTGCAAGAAGTACTTAAGATGTACCACTATCTGCACTATCGCCATCACTAGCACTAAGCTAAGGGTGGTCGCTTTCTCGAAGTGATGGGTCATTACCGCCCAAAACGGAATGGCGGTTAATACCACTGACAGCACAAAGCCCATTAGATATGACTTAATGCTCGCGGCCAGATCGTCAGTGCCATGGCTAGGCTTTTCAGTATGACTATGTGCGCTCATTAAAGTGCTCCCAATAAATACACGACCGTGAATACACAAATCCACACTATGTCGAGGAAATGCCAGAACAAGCTTAAGCAGCTCAGGCGGGTGATGCTGCGATTACCTAAACCGGTTTTCACCACTTCAATCATCATTATCGCCATCCAAATCAGACCTGCGGTCACGTGCAAGCCGTGCATACCGACAAGGGTGAAGAAGGACGACAGGAAAGCGCTACGCTGTGGGCCATTGCCGTGTTCAATCAGGTGATGGAATTCATAGACTTCCATCCCGATAAACACACAACCGAGGGCGAAGGTGACGAGTAACCAAGCCAAGGTCGCGGCTTTGTTGTGGCGCTTAGCAAAAATCAGCGCCATGCCATAGGTAATACTACTAACGAGCAGGGCGGCAGTTTCAATCAGTACAAAGTCCAATTCGAAAATGTCTTTACCCGAAACGCCACCGTCCGTGTTCATGTAGAGCACGGCATAGGTTGCGAAAACCGAGGCAAACAAAATGCAGTCGGTCATCAGGTAAATCCAAAAACCAAACAGAGTGTTGCCACTGGTGTCATGGTGTTCGTGGTGATCTTCTGCGTGAGCTACTTCTAAATCTGCTGGGATTGCAATACTCATATCAGCCCCTTACTACATTGTTTAAGTGGGCATTTTCAATGCGAGCCACTTCATCGGGTTGCACGTAATAGTCGACGTCATTGTTATAAGCACGGAACAGGAACACCACGAAAGCGCCCACTAAGCCCACAATGGCTAACCACAGGATGTGCCAAATAGCGGCAAAACCAGCGGCAGTGATCCCCAGCGCCATTAAGATACCGCTTGAGGTATTTTTCGGCATATGGATAGCTTGGTAGTGTTTTTGACGTTGATAAGCCACGCCTTTTTCTTTCGCATCGGTAAAGGCATCAATATCAGCAACCTGTGGCAGCTTAGCGAAGTTATAGAACTGCGGTGGAGAAGCGGTTGACCACTCTAAAGTATGGCCATTCCATGGATCGCCCGTAGTGTCGCGGTTTTGGTCGCGGTCACGGATACTCACGTACAGTTGGATAAACTGCAGAATGATACCGACCATGATGATGCAAGCACCCACGGCGGCTAAGTAGATCCACACGTTCCACGCTGGGTTATCAATGTGGTTGATACGGCGTGTCATACCCATAAAGCCCAGTACGTACAGCGGCATAAAGGCCACATAGAAACCGATTTGCCAGCACCAGAATGACGCTTTACCTAAACGCTCATTTAAGTGGAAACCTGTCGCTTTAGGGAACCAGTAAGCAAAACCTGCTAAGTAACCAAATACCGCACCACCAATAATGGTGTTATGGAAATGTGCGATTAAAAACAAACTGTTATGTAGAACGTAGTCGGCACCCGGTAAGGCTAGTAACACCCCTGTCATGCCGCCTATGGTGAAAGTCACCATAAAGCCTAGTGTCCACAACACAGGTACAGTTAAACGTAGGCGGCCGCGGTAGATAGTGAACAACCAGTTAAACAGTTTTACCCCGGTTGGAACCGCAATCACCATAGTCATCACCCCGAAGAAGGCGTTGACGTTGGCACTTGAGCCCATGGTGAAGAAGTGGTGTAACCAAACGATGAAACCTAGAATTGAAATCGCACCACTCGCCCACACCATAGAGGTGTAA
This sequence comes from Shewanella sp. MF08487, assembly GCF_050848685.1. NCBI lineage: Bacteria > Pseudomonadati > Pseudomonadota > Gammaproteobacteria > Alteromonadales > Shewanellaceae > Shewanella > Shewanella sp. MF08487. Next base: position 63,522 of record NZ_JBOZPB010000021.1, on the reverse strand, counting down.
CCGAACAGACGTTTAGAGGTAAAGGTTGAGATCACATCGGAGAAAATACCAAAAGCAGGCAAAATCAGGATGTAAACTTCAGGATGTCCCCACGCCCAAAACAGGTTGATATACATCATGGCGTTACCGCCACCGTCATTGGTGAAGAAGTGGAAATCCATGTAACGGTCGAGTGTCAGCAGGGCTAACACAGCGGTTAAGATTGGGAATGACGCGACGATCAATATGTTCGCCCACGTACAAGTCCAAGTGAAGATTGGCATTTGCATCAGCTTCATGCCTGGGGCACGCATCTTCAGTACGGTGGCGATAAAGTTCACCCCGGTTAAGGTCGTCCCTATGCCCGAAATCTGCAGTGCCCAGATATAGTAATCGACCCCAACCCCCGGACTGTAAGCCAGCTCTGAGAGTGGTGGATACGCCACCCAACCTGTTTTAGCAAATTCACCTAAACCCAATGAAATATTGATCAGCACAGCGCCCGAGGCGGTAAGCCAGAAGCTGAGGTTGTTCAAGAATGGGAAGGCAACGTCGCGAGCACCAATTTGCAGCGGCAACACTAAGTTCATCAGACCTATCATAAATGGCATCGCCATAAAGATAATCATGATCACGCCGTGGGCGGTGAAAATTTGGTCGTAATGTTCCGGCGGCAGATAACCTGCGGCGCCGTTGGTGGCGAGTGCTTGCTGGGTACGCATCATAATGGCATCGGAGAAGCCACGAATGAGCATCACCAAAGCTAACACTATGTACATGATACCGAGGCGTTTATGGTCAACTGAGGTTAACCAGTCGTTCCAGAGTACACTCCATTTTTTGTGTTTAGTGATCAAGGCTGCGATATACAAACCTACCACTGCGACGACCGCTAGGGTCACCATGATGATGGGCTCGTGATACGGAATCGCATCTAAGCTTAATTTACCGAGAAATGACATGATTACTCCGCCTCCACTTTTTGAGTGGATGAGTGCTCTAAGGATAAAGGTTCTGTGGATGAGTCCTGTGCTGATGACGGTACAGAAGGTGTTGAGCTATCCATGTCGGCCATGTTCTGTGTATTTTCCATCGCGTGCTCGCCTGCCATATGTGCCATGTCGTGCATACCTTTCATGTCTGCCATGTCAGATGTGTGCTCAGTGCCCATAGGTTCCATGCCTGCGTGCATGTCCATTCCTTCGTGACCTTTCATGCCGTCATGTGAGTCCATGTGCATGTATTGCATCACGATTTGGTCAAACATCCCTTTGCTCACTGAGCCAAAATATTCAACCGGATTGTATTCACTCGGTTTAGCCAGTGTGGCATAGGCCGCTGAGTCCAATGTCTTGCCCTGTTGTTTTAACTTGGCAACCCATGCCTCGAAGTCGGCAGGTGTCTGAGTGGCAATCGCTTTAAACTTCATGCCCGCAAATCCGGCGCCGCTGTAGTTAGCCGAGATACCATCGAAGGTGCCTGGCTCGTTAGCGATCAAATGCAATTTAGTGGTCATGCCCGCCATAGAGTAAATCTGGCTGCCTAACTGAGGGATGAAGAAGGAGTTCATCGCAGTATCAGAGGTGATCTTAAAGTTCACCGGCACATTGGCTGGAAACGCCAACTCATTGACCGATGCCACGCCTTGTTCTGGATAAATGAATAACCATTTCCAGTCTAGCGACACTACTTCAACCGTGACGGGTTTAGCTTCGTGCACTAAAGGCTTATATGGATCAAGATCATGGGTCGAACCCCAAGTGATCACACCGAGCACTATTACGATCACAATCGGCACTATCCACACGACGGTTTCAATCGCCGTTGAGTGTGCCCATTTAGGCGCATAGATTTCCTGATCACGGCCATCGCGGTATTTCCACGCGAAGTACAATGTCATGGCAATCACAGGGATAACGACAATGAGCATGAGTAGGGTGGCGACGATAATCAGGTGTTTTTCATCGATACCGATTTGGCCCTTAGGGTCCAACACACCGCCATCACAACCCGCGAGCATGAGTGCTACTGCCGCGATTGCCGCTTTACTTAATTTTCGAATTAACAAAGGAAGATTCCTCTAACCCTAAGGTTTACAACTCTGCCAAGCGTGAACCGGCAGTCGCACTAAGCGGCGTTATCTGAGCGCAAATCCTGAAATCCAAGAGGAATGACACAAAATGTGCCGCCATCCCGACGAAATCGAAGATCAGCTTTCAGTGCTTAATGCTTAATTTGAATTTAAAAACAGAGGGTTAAAATGGTGGGGCGCGACAACCGTGGGCGGTATGTTCGAGGGATTTTAGCCTTGGGGGTGCTAAAAAAAGTGAAGCGTTAGTTAAATCTATATTGTGGATAAATTTGCAGTTGCTATCGATCAAATGCCATAACTGCTGAACAATAAGCGGATTGAGTAGTAATAAGCTGAGCAGGCTAGCACCGATAAAATCGGCAAAAAAGCCATCGCTTAGACAAATTAGTTCGCCAATATCTATGTTGCCACCCATTAACATGGATAAAACGTCAGCGACAGGCAACACAAACAATAACCCGAATAATAGGGTTAAGTTTGTCACGCTAAAATACGAGAACCTAGTTATCAGGCTCAATCTTTCAGCAATGAATTGGCTTATAGCTAATTTCAATGAGTGGGTCCGGCTGAACAGAACAAGGAGTGAGTTAGCTGAGCGAAAAACATTCAGCATGCAACTTTTTTATGCGACCGGAGGATACCAATAAGCGGCTATTGAATGAAAGCAGTTCCCCTGTGTAAAATGGCTTAAGCATTAAAAAAACCTTAATAAAAACACAATAAGTATCAGTTGTTAACCAATTTAACCAATGTTTAACCTTGCTGTGTCTCATAAATTACAAAATGTGTGATGATGGTAGCATATCTATTTTGGCTAAAGTTGATTTGCCGCGGACTCAATCTGAAGGGTGATAGTGCTTCTTTGTGACAGTTGAATGTTAATAAACTTGCGAGTCGGTAAGGGGACAATTCGGACTTTATGGGTCAGTATAGAGCGTGTTATCTAAAAATATGCAATGGCACGAATATAGAATGTCAGTTACTTTACTTATCCCTAGTTCAGGTTACTTATATAGATTAGACAATGTACCCTTATGGCAGTGTGCTCATTGCAATATTTATACGGGCTGAGATTAAACCTTTGAGTCGTGCATGATGCTCTACTCTATTGAGCTTACTAATGTGAAGGGAGCACCTATAAAGTCATTTATCCCATACGTTAAGGTTAACTTTTTTATCGCCGTCACTTATTTCGCGGTCGGAAAGTTGGGCTTGATGATTGCCTTGCCGCCTGGGTATTCTGCTGCTATTTGGCCTGCAGCAGGTATTGCCATTGCTGCTTGCCTCCTTTGGAAACAATATGCCCCTTGGGTAGGTGTATTGATGGGTTCCTTGTTGATTAATATCAATATGGGTGGATATCTACATTGGAGCTGGTTGGCATTTGTTATCTCCATGGGCTCATGTATACAGGCAGTGCTCTCTGCCCATGTCCTTGGGCGAATAGACCCCTTATTCACCTTAGATAATCCTCGTACCGTTATTAAATCCAGCTTGAGTTTAGCGTTAACGTGTTTAGTGGCGACGGTTATTGGTAACTGTGTATTGCTTGCTAATGGCACGATTCAGCACTCAGATTTATGGGGTAATGTCGTTAACTGGTGGATGGGAGACTTGCTGGGTGCCGTAATTTTTATTCCGTTAACCATGTTGTTGTTTGATCAGCGTGCCATTTGGCGCTCACGCCGTATGCAAACTGGGATTTCTCTGTTCGTCGGTTTTTTATTTTGCGTCGGAATTTATTACTATGCCAATCTAAGTCAGCGGCAGCAGTTGCAGGATAAGTTTCAGATCCAATCCAATGCAGTCATCACGAATATTAAAAATTTCCAAACAGCTAGTTTTCAGCAAGTTGTTGCATTAGCAAGCTTATTTGATAATAGCGAGCAAGTATCGTTAACTGAGTTTATGCAGTTTGGTAAGCGCAACATGGCGCAAAAGGATGAATTTAGTATTTGGTTTTGGTTACCGTTAGTGGCTGCGTCCGAGCGGGAAAGTTTTGAGGCATCAACGAGCGCGGCCATTGGTAGACCTTACAAAGTGATTCGCCCTGAAGGCTGGCAGATTAGTGCCGATGGTTGGTTAGTGCCAACCATGTATATTCAGCCATTGATTGGCAATGAGGCGGAATTAGGGCTCGATCTTAATAGCGAGCCGATACGCGCAGCGGCCATTGCGAAAGCACGCTCGACCTTAGCTCCAGTGATGACGGCTAAAATTCAATTAATGCAAGAACCCAAGGGGCCAGGTGGTGCGTTAATCCTAGTGCCCACATTCGATAAATCAGGCGGGATTTCAGGTTTTTGTTCTGCAGTCATTGATTTGCAAACAGTGATTAACGATGTTGAAACGGTCAAAGGATTTGATTGGAAGCTGACTGATATGAGTGACGGTGGCACGTTACTTTATCGTAGCACTCAAATGACGTTCCCCGAGTTTACTGGACAGCTGTTCAGCGATAAAACGGGGCAATATTTTCAAGCTGATCTTATGCTCGCCGATCGTCATTGGCATATTGTGATTTATCAATCTTATGCTGCTCTCATAGGTGATAGTCTTAGCTTGCCCATCCTTATGTTATTTCTTGCTTTTATTGCATGTGCAGTGGTGGGTGGTATGACGCTAGTCTCTTCTGGTGAACGCCAGCGTATCGCCGATACCGTGACCGAAAAGACCATGGCATTGTCGAAGGAAATTGCCCGCAGTCAGGCATTTCAAAGCACGCTAGTTGAAAGTGAGCAAAGATATCGTAGCCTATTTGATAAAGCTCCCGTAGGGCATGCACTCAAGCGTGTCGACGATGGCCAATTTGTGGCGATTAACCAAGCTTTTGCGGATATTACTGGCTACACCCTTGCCGAGTTAAATCAGCTCGAGCCTTGGGAGTTAACACCGTTGCGCTATCAATTGAGCGAAAACGAGCAACTAACACGCTTAAAGCAAACTCATCGTTATGGCCCTTACCAGAAACACTATCGCCACAAAAATGGCTACCTTGTTGCCGTGCGACTCAATGGTGCGTTAGTAACGGCAGCAAATGGCGAGCAACAAATTCTCTTTATTGTGGAGGATATTACTGAGCAAGAGCACACTGCCGCACGATTACATCTGCTGGCACAGGTATTTCAGCAAAGCGGTGAAGGCATTAGCATCATAGATGCCAACGATATTATCGTCGACGTAAACACTTCTTTTACTCAAATTACTGGTTACACGCGTGAGGAGATTATTGGTAAAAATTGTCGTGATTTAGAGGCGCAACGCACTGATAAAGCGATTGATGCCCAAGTACGCGCCGCCCTTGAACAAACGGGTTTTTGGCAGGGCGAAGTGTGGGATAGGCATAAACAAGGTTATGATTTTCCTAAATGGTTGATGATATCTGTGGTGCGTGATGAATCGGGTGCAGTCAGCCACTATATTGGCTGCTTTACCGATATTAGTGCGCGAAAAATCACTGAGGAACAGATCCATTTTCTGGCCCATCATGACTCGTTAACCTTGTTGCCTAATCGGCTCAGTTTACAGTTGCGTCTCGAAGATGTGTTTCGGGATGCATTAACATCACAGAGGCAAATCGCGGTGATGTTTATCGACATGGATCATTTTAAGAATATTAATGATACCTTAGGCCATCATATGGGCGATCAGCTGTTATTAGAGGTTGCTCGGCGTTTAAAAAGTATCGTTGGTGAACACGATATTGTGGCGCGTTTTGGCGGTGATGAGTTTGTGGTGGTGTTATCGGGTACACATCATGATGAGGTTGCTAATCTAGCTGAAGCGTTACGTGGTGGTTTGAGCCAAACCTATGTTATTGATAATCAGGCATTACATTCATCACCGAGTATTGGGATAAGCTTGTTTCCAACGGATGGGGATAGTGTTGAAGCCTTAATGAAAAATGCCGATATGGCCATGTACCGTGCTAAGGCGGCTGGCCGCAACAACTATCAATTTTTTACAGCGGCAATGAATACCTCTGTCACTGAGCGCCAACATATTGAAACCGGTTTGAGGCAAGCATTAGCTAAGAATGAATTACTACTGCATTATCAGCCGCAAATGGATATTCATAGCGGCCAAGTGGTGAGTGTTGAAGCGCTGATACGTTGGCAACATCCTGAGCTTGGTTTAGTGGCACCAGACCGTTTTATCACTATTGCCGAAGAAATTGACATGATCATTCCTATTGGGCAATGGGTGTTAGAAACCGCTCTGGCACAGCTTGCTGCTTGGCGCGCAGCAGGCGCCACTGAATTGCGCATGGCAGTTAATTTATCTGCACATCAATTACGAAAAGATACCATTGTTAGTGATATCACCAATGTATTGCTGAAACATAATTTGGGTAAAGGGGCATTGGAGCTCGAGATTACTGAAAGTGTGGCGATGCAACATCCAGAGCAAAATGCGCGTTTATTAGCGCAATTACGCCAGTATGGTATTGAGCTTGCTATCGATGATTTCGGTACTGGTTATTCGTCGCTATCCTATTTGAAGCTTTTACCCTTAGACAGGCTGAAACTTGATCGCTCTTTTGTGAAGGATATTGAACACGATCCTAACGATGCTGCGATCAGTGCGGCTACGATTTCTATGTCCCATGAACTTGGCTTGACGGTCGTCGCTGAGGGCGTTGAGAACGAGGTGCAGCTGGTATTGTTATCGGGTATGGGATGCGATTTAGCGCAGGGGTTCCATTTCTCTAAACCCTTAGTGGCAGAGGAGTGTTTCCATTTTATCCAGCGTAATTTATAACGGCTCTGAGTTATTGATAATACTTAAAAATTTAGCCGCTTAACTAAATGAAGAACGCCATTTATGGCGTTCTTCGTTTTTTAGTGTTGAGAATGCGAACCTATTCTCTGTGACGTCGCTCTTGGCTTTGAGTTGTACGACCTTGGTTATGTTCTACTGAGCGAGCCGCTTGTGCATTTTGGCGTGGCTCACTTGGTCTTACCCTCACTTCTTCACGTTGTTTTGGCGCCGACTGCCTTGGCTGTTCGATGCGCTGTGGTTCATTACGCTGCTGTGGTTGACTGCGTTGTGGTTCTGCACGTCTTACCTCAGGGCGCGGAGTTTCAACTCTGGGCGTCACAGTTCGTAAGTTCTCTTGCCTTTGTGGCTGCGCCCTTTGTTGATCAGTATTGCGTGATTGAGGTTCCCGAGTTTGATATTGCCTTTGCTGTGGCTCTTTTACTTGTATAGGTTTTGACTGCACGGGTCTTGATTGGGCGTCATTACGATCCTTGTGAGTGGGCGTTTGCACCATAGGCGCAGAGCGACGTTCCTTTAACTCGGCCTGCGTTTTTTGGTAATTAGGTGCGCGCTTATCATGCTCACGACCCCCATTGTTATGCTGGTTATCTTTATGGTCACGACTCTTGTCATGTTGATTTTGGCGTTCATTAGATTTTGAATATTGGCTATTGTAGTGCTTGTTACTGCCACTGGAGTGCGAGTCACGGCCACGATATTTGTTATCGTTGTAATAGCGTTGCTTGACGACGGGGTTGTGATAATTCACGCCACGTCGATGCTCTGGTTTATGCTGCCAAGGCTGCGCGCCATGGCTAACGCTATATCTTTCCCGTGGGCGATAGCGGTGCGAGTGACGGTAGTCGAGTACGACCACTTTGTTGCTATGCCAGTGGAATGAGCTAAAGAAGTAGTTGAAGGAGATGTGGATCCCGGGTGACCAGTAAACATGGTTATGACGCGGGCGATAGGGATAACCCGCATAGCCGCTAAATTCCCAATAGACCGGTGGATAGGCCGCGCCCCAGCGCCATGAACCAAACACGACACGGGGATCATAGTAGGGCACATAGACTATTTCGCGCTTAGCCGGCTCAATTATAATTTGGTTATTGGTACGAGTGATTGCCATGTTATCCATATTAGCCAAGCTGTTGGCGTTATCAGCTTGTTGCCTTAAGGATTGAATGCCGTTCATCACTTGGCCTTCATCTTCTAAGAAGGCTTCTCCTAATCTTTGAGTCCAGTCGAGATCTTCAGCCATTTTTTGTAATAGCGTGGGGAAGGCCAGCAAGGCTTTTACACTCGGATCCCAATCTTGATCGTCGGCCTGCGACATGATTTGGTCGACCGATAAGTTAGATCGCTGTGTTAACCAACGTTGTGCTTGCACGATTTCCAGTGGATAAGTCGAAGCGATCAGGATGTGAGTCAAAAGACTGTCCGGATACAAGGCAATGGGTGCCAGCATTTGTTCGAGTGCTGCTTGGTTTGAGCTTGAGCCTTGGCTCACCGATACGCCCGCCGCCTGTGCTGTGGTAGTGAAAGGCAAGGCCACTAATGCCGCCGTTAACACTAGCCAATTCCATCGAGATGATCTGTTCATAATTCGCTCCAATAATCCTATTCGAGGATGTTATAGGCATAATAGATGTTTGAATATGAACATAAGCTGAAAGTGTTTTGCGGTATCAAATGTATTTTTAATAGACAGGTAAGTGGGGTGGTAGCTTTATCATATTGAAATTAAATAATTAAACCGAATGCACAAAGCTGATACTGAATTTAGCGCCGCCTAAAGCTTCTGAACGAGACACGGTGATCCTGCCGTTATAGCTATCGACTAAATCGCGCACGATCGCAAGCCCAATCCCATTACCCTGCAGATAAGAGTCTGCGCGGATACCGCGTTCAAAGATTTGATTCTTTAATGCTTCAGTGATCCCTGGGCCATCATCTTCGATGCAAATCAGTAATTGATAGGCATCACCGGTTATCGTTAACTTGACGGTAGATTTTGCCGCTTTACAGGCGTTGTCCAGCAGGTTGCCTAATATCTCGGTTAAATCTGCCTCATCCCCCTTAAATACTGCTGGTGCTGCGACCTCGCTACTAAGGTTTATTTGTGGTTCTCGATAGATTTTAGCTAATGTACGCAACAGTTTAGCTGCGACTTCATTCGTGCTAATCCCTAAATGCCACGAAGCGGCTGCCGCGGTTTGAGCGCGCTTCAGCTGGTGGCCAATGATTCGGCTGATTAACGACACTTGCTCACTGGAAGCTTCGCTCAAATCGGCTTGGCTCTTAATCACCGCCAGTGGCGTTTTAAGGCTGTGGGCAAGATCGGCTAAGGCATTTCGGTAGCGTGAACGCTGGGTTTGTTCGGTATTAAGTAAAATATTGAGTTGCCGCGCTACGGCTTGTAATTCGGTGGGATATTGGCAGCTGAGCTGCATCGATTTACCTTGCTCAACATAATGTAATTCTTGAGTAAAGCGTGCCAGTGGTCGCAGTGTCCACCACAACCAACTGAGTTGAAACACTAACATGACTAACATTAAAATCAGCAGCCAAGTCCAAAGTTGTTGATTAAATTGGTCAATTTGCTGCTGAAATGCTAGCTCATCTTTAATGATGTGGATTGTTACTGGTACGTTTTGATCTTGACTGGCAAAACTCACGCTAAAGCTATAAACCAAATGGGGTTTATCGGCGAGTGTGATTTGCTCAAATGCGCTTTGACCTGTTGCTGGAATAGTAAAATGGGGCGGTGGCGTAATGCCCATAAAAGATTGCGAGTGCCATACAATCGCTTGTGTGCCGCTGGCATCTTCAGTGGTCGCAATGGCATACAGCCCAGATTGAATGAGGTTAAAACGATTTTCGAGTACTAATTCTGGGATAGAGATTCGTTGATTGTCTACTTCAGTCACCGCGAGTATCGAATAGACATAGGCGCTGAGTTCATTTTTGGTTGCACTTTTAACTTGTTCAGTAAAGGCATCGTTTAAGGCAATACCAATCAAGGGCAATAACACTAAAATAAACAATAACGCGCTGGTCACTAAACGCGTTTTAAGAGAATTTAATACCTGCCACGCCATGGCGCGTTTACTCATCGCCGCTTTGCTCGGGCGTTAAAGCTTTTAGGCGATAGCCTTGGCCGCGCAGGGTTTCAATAAGATTATATTGATTATCTGGATCGAGTTTTTTACGTAGACGGCGGATAAAAACCTCAATAACGTTAGAGTCTAAATCAAAGTCTTGATCGTAAATATGCTCAGTCAGTACCGTTTTAGATTTTACTTCGCCTTGATGCAGCATAAAAAATTCGAATAGCTTGTATTCTGAGCTACTGAGACTCACTAAGGCTTCGCTTTTACGCACTTCTAAGCTGCTGGTATTAAGGCTAAAAGGACCGTTATAAATTAAGGGACTGGATTTACCTGCGGAGCGGCGAATTAACGCTTTTAAGCGTGCGATGAGTTCTTGGGGGTGAAACGGCTTTGTGAGGTAGTCGTCGGCGCCGGCGTCAAGCCCTTCAACCTTGTCTTGCCAACTGTCTCTGGCGGTTAAAATTAGGATCGGAAAACCGCGTTCCTGTTCGCGTACGCGGCGGATCAGGGCGATACCATCGAGTTTGGGTAAACCCACATCAATAATCGCCGCATCATAGTTAACTTCGAGCGCTTGAAATAAACCTTCTTCACCATCGCTGGCAATATCGACACTGTAATGAGCATCAAGCAAATGTTGCTTTAAGTTCGCTTGTAATTCTAAATCATCTTCCACTAATAACAATCGCATCGTTAGTTCCTCGATACTCGGCCCGTTGCGGCGTCTACTGAGACTGAAAATACTTGGCCATCATTATTGAGGATTTTAACGCGATAACCCGCGCCGCTAGATTGCACGCTCAGTACTTTACCTTTAAATTGGCGCTGTGCCATCGCTACAGCTTGATCTGGGCTGTTGACGGCAAGACGGCGCTGCTCGTTCTTTGCCCCTTGATTGCGAGACTGATTGCGATCATCACGTTTATCATTGCCAGCCGCGCTGCCAAAAGAGGCAAATAAGCAAGCGATTAGGGCCAATGTTAAACCAAGTTTCATATCGGGTACCCGCAGTGTTCGGCGATCTTGAGTTAATGGGTGAGATGGATAAGTTATCGAGCCGATTAAGAATACCTCATCACCTTAACAAACATATAGAGATCAGCCAATTGGTTAGCAAAATTCCTTTAAAAATAATTCTGCAGCGGCTTAAATCATCCCGTTACGGCTATTTAACTGCGATAGCTGAACTGAAGCTGTGGTCGCGAGTCATATTTTTAGCCTTATCTTAGGGCGTGTCCTAGTGTCGTCTAATGTAGATGAATTGAGACTGAACGTATTGATTAAGTCATAAACTTGGATGTTCAGCTTATGTTCACCTTCATTGCACTTTAATAGCTCCAATTTGAACGGATTATCCATGGGGTATTCAAGATGAACACAGGCAATAACCTAGGTATGGCAGCGATAATGAATACCTTATTAGTGAAAGGCGCAGCCATTGGCACGTTATTATTAGTTTCTTCAGCGGTGAGTGCCGAGCCTAGACAATTAGAATCGTCACAAAACTTAACACCATTTGCGGCTGCGAGTGTGGGTCTTGCCAAAAAAGCGGAAGAAAGCAGTGAACGAATTGCCGAACGGGAGCAGCAAGCGCTTGCTTTGTTACAGCAAGCAGCCCCCGCTAAAAATATTACTGAAGCGGCGGCAACAGTGGTTAAATCCTTAGCGCCGGCTTTATCGGCTAAAGCACCCGCTGCGAAACGAGTCGAGTTGATGGGCGCTTCACCGATGACGCGTGAACAAGTGACGGCTAAGCATGCGAGCCAAGGCATGCCTCGTTCGAGCGCGGCCAGTGAAGATCTCAATCGTGCGCCTGTGTATCATAGTTTTTCGATTTATGATGCCAGCAGCCGTTTGTTCGAAGACTTTGACTATGATGGTTTTTATCAAACCTTTAGTGTAACTTTTGACGTAGATGTTTATGGTAATTATCTTAATGAAAGAGCGGACTTATTTGCCGAACTGTATCTAAGTCGTAATGGTGGCCCTTGGGTGCATTACTACACCACAGAGGTGTTTAGTATTTATGGTGACTCGCAGCAGGATGATTATGAAGTACTAACCACGCTTTATACGGGTTATGTAACAGATCACTATGATGTGTTGATTGACGTGTATGAAGTGGGTTACAGCGATATTGTTGCGACCATTAGCGCCGATGAGACCGATAGTTTGTATGCGCTGCCACTGGAAAGTAGCGACCGTGACCATATTGATGAAGTGATTGTGGTGGAAGAAAGTGGCGGCGCATTTTCTATCTTTGCCTTGCTCTGTCTTGGGTTGTTGGCGGCACTACGCAGGCGTGAAAAATGGGTTTAATGCTTTGAGTTCAAAATAAAATCTTATGAAAGTCATCAATAGTCATAGCGCCTAGTTTAGAGTAGGCAGAAGGTCTCACACGAAAAAGGCAGCGTATCTATCGATATGCTGCTTTTTTATTTCGAAATGCGGGTAACAAAAGCAGCAAAATCATGCGTATGCTCACTTTCTACCCGGCTTGATTCTTGCTATTGTGTAAATAAAATTTTAAATCAGTGGCTTGTGAATAATTTTGCCAAGTGGTCGAAGGTGATATTATGTGTATGCGCACGATATAAATATTATACCTTTCGAAGACTTAGGTGAAACTTGAATTCAAAGAAGTAAATAATAACTTAATCATCTTTGAAGATGGCGTTGAGTTACTAACTATTGAAAAAAATGATAAAGAATCGTCTGTATTAGCATACTATTCTGAAGATTTTACTGATGAACTTGCGGTCAAAGTTTTGCACTGTGATGCAACTGAAATTCCTTTTGGGCTCCAGTTTTACTTTAACTACATTAATAATGAATTCGAAATCATAAATTGGGTTGATTTTCAACGTGATGGTGAATCTGTCGAAATAGAATTATCAATAACATTTGATTGGGAAAAGTGGGATAAACCTATTGTTATAGGTAAGTTCTTGGAGTTGTATAGCTCAGAATTGCAGGCTGTTGGGTTTAAAACTAGAGTATTTAAAGAAACAGCAGATTCTTGGGCATCGGTAAATGTTATCATCTATATAGCAGCTGGTTGCTTAATAGACCATGTAATATCTAGTAGTCGTAAAGCAAAAGACGTTTATGAGAAATTACTGATAAAGATAGTTAGAGATGACGCTCAAAGCTCATTTGTAAAAATATTTAATTTTCCAAAAGAGTATGAGGTAATTTGTAGCCAATATGTCCTTTGGTTTGGAGAGCTTCTAAATACATTAAATATAAATGCAAATGTGACTACGGAAATTAAAAACGGAAAGACATCATTAATTGTATCTCCAACTGACGCTCCAGAGTTGTTGGATGAAATTGAGAAGATCTTTTATCAGTACCTTGCTCTCCCATACTCTGAGTACTTACCTAGTGAAACGGACGCCACTTCGAATATTGATAAGGCTACATTTCAGCTTTTAGTAAATCAAGTAGAGAACTTTAAGTTACAAATTCAAATGAAAGAGTCAATTATTCAACTTAAAGATGCAACTTTATCTTCCTTGGCGTTTGAGAACCAGAAAAAAGATAATGAATTGCTATTGCTGAAAAGTATTAAGAACCAAGATGAGTTCAAAGTTCTCAATGGTGTAATTAGTGTTGGTGAGTTTAAATGGGGGGCGGTGAAAATAAACTTTAAAAAAATAGCAGATATTTTCATTAAAAGTTATGAGAAAAAGTAGAATTGAGAAATAGACATATATAGTCTCCTCGGATTTAGCAAGGGTAATGTCCTATTTTGTTCAAACTATAACCATCGAAGATTAGTCAGTATTATTTGAACTTGAAGCGGTTTTGCCGTTGAGTCGGTGTCCTTTGCGGTGATGTATAATTCATCAGAAAGAAGTGGGCATATCCCAAAGTAAAAACTTGCTATTCACTTCTAGGCGTTCCCGCATAGCAATTTGCTTCCTCTCCTACAAATTCTCTTTTTCTCTCGGTGTTTATCTTGGGGAAATAGGGCTAGTATGGACAAGTTAATTCAACTCAATGGAGATAAACATGATTGCTCAAGGTCAAACATTACCAGCCGCCACATTAAGCCAACTGACGAAAGATGGCATGGTGAATCACCAAGTTTTAGAATTATTCGCGGGCAAGAAAGTCGTATTGTTTGCCGTGCCTGGCGCGTTTACGCCAACGTGTTCTGAAGCACATTTGCCTGGATATGTCGTGCTTGCTGACGAATTTAAAGCCAAAGGCGTTGATTTAATTGCCTGTGTGGCCGTGAATGATGCCTTCGTCATGAAAGCATGGGGTGAAGCGCAAAATGCCTCTGAGTTAATGATGCTTGCCGATGGCGATGCCAGTTTTACTAAAGCATTAGGCTTAGAAATGGATACAGCTGGTTTTGGCGGTATACGTTCACAACGTTATGCGATGGTCATCGATGACGGTGTCGTTACACTTCTGAATGTTGAAGAGCCAAAGGCGTTTGAAGCCAGTAAAGCTGAAGTGGTTTTAGCCGCGCTGTAATGATTAGGGTCCGAACTTAATCGGACATCAATAAAAATAGGAGCTTAGGCTCCCATTTTTATTGATATTTTAATGGGTTAAGCGGCCCGCGACTGTGGCGGTAAGTTACCAGCATCGGCAATACCTAAACTGGTCTCAATATCTTCGACGCTTTGCTGCACTTCTTGGGCGATGACTTCACTCTGTTGCGAACTGGTTTGCGCCTGCTCTTTTAAGCTATCCATAGTGCGCATAAATTGATCGAGATAATCGACTTGCTCCTTGGCATTGAGCGAGCCTTGTTTAGCGGTATTGGCCATGTCGCTCGCTTGGTTTTGCACTGTTTGTGCTACTTGCCATAGGCTTTGAGCGCGCAGTTTTTGACTGCTGGTGGCCTGTGCTATGCCATCGACACTCTCACTGAGGGCATGATTCGATTGGGTCAGTTGCTGCAGAATCTTCACGATTTCGTTTAAGGACACTTGGGTGCGCTGACTTAAATTACGCACTTCATCGGCGACCACGGCAAAGCCGCGACCTTGCTCACCCGCCCGCGCAGCTTCGATGGCAGCATTAAGGGCGAGTAAGTTAGTTTGCTCGGCAATATTGCCAATCACATCAATGATTTTCGACACGTCCGTCACTGAGTTATTCAGGCTTTCGAGGGAAGTATGGCAAAGGCCAACAGCGGTTTGTGTTTGCTCAGTTGCGCTCAATACCGCCTCAGCTTGTGTTTGGCTCGACTGCATTTGGCGCATAGTTTCGGCTGCGCTGTCTTCCACGAGTGCCGAAGTATGGCTCACCTCATTGGCGAGGCTGCGGATATGTTCGGTCTGTGTTTGCGTATCGGCCACAATCGTTTGGGTGTGCTCTGTGTGTTGTGATAGTTGAGTAATGCGCGCCACCAGTTGGCTTAATGATTGAGAAACCTTAGTGATTTGCTGGCGCTGTGCCTCGTCTTCCTGTTCAAACCTGTGCAGTAACTGGTTGAAATGACCTGCAATTTGGCCAGTCTCGCAGCGACGATTAATGTCTAAACGCTCGCGGCTGTTCGATTCGCTTAATTTCATAAAAGCTTGGTTGAGACGTTTTAGCGGTTTGACGACGCGATTTTGCTGCAGGACTAAATAACCAATGGCAAACAAGGCCATGATGGAAACCATAGTGTAGAGGATCAGCTGTAACTCATATTTCAGCTGCTGATTCTTTGCTGCCTGAGCCTCACCTAAACCAATAAGCTGTTGTTCCACATTGCTAATCGCTTGAATGAGTTGGTTTTGCACCTCTTGGTTGGTTTGCAGCAATTGGTGGGTATTGGCGACTTCTTTGTTATATCGATTGGCGAGACTGAGCAGCTCACTGCGGTCACTCTCGCCGATTTCAATTTGTTCCGGTTCGCTGGCACCGAGGGCAAACTCATCGGCTTCTTGCTGTTCATATACGCCGATTAACGGCAGTGCGCTGAGGGAGTCGTGCCACGTATTTAGCTCTTTGCTGGTGCTGTCTAAAATACCCTTGAGCTGCTGATTTTTACCGATCAGATAGCCATCGGTCAGCTGGGAAAGTTGGTAGACGATAGAAGGTAAATCGCGGCTCAATTGCAGATATTGTTCGGCGACCGCCGCATTTGTGGCTAAGCCTTTATCGGCATAACTGCCCAGACGACGGTTATAGTCGAGCATTTCAGATTCGGCGTGGGCCAGCAATTGCCTAGGGTTGCCAGCGAGTTTACCTGCAGCGCGGTACTTGGTATCTAAATCTTGAATGAAGCTACTTAGGCTGGCTTGCAAGTTATTATCAGTAGCGCCCATGGTGGCGAGATTAAGCTCTGTAAGCTGGTTCTTAATGGCGCTGAGTTTAGTTTTAGCTTGCTCAAGTTGGCTAGCGTTGCCGCTGGCGAGATAGCCGTCGAGATCGCGGCGTACGCCAACCAGGAAGTCTTCTTGTATGCTTTGCAGTGTGAGTGTTTGCTGTTCTATATTTTGTCGCTGATCACTGCTCCATAGCACTACGGCCGCTAATAATCCCGCGAGCAATAACAACAGGGCAGAAGCAGAGAGCGACAGTGTTGAAATTTTCATTTTGCAATCTTCATAATTGTCAGAGCCAGTTAACTGTTCTGAGTTTATGAATTTAAGGTGACATAAATATGACAAGTACCCACTTGAATATCAGCGTTATTATTTGATTTGCAGATATGTGATCTCGCGTTACTCTAACGGTAGCCACACTTGCGCTTTTAACCCACCTTCAGCACGGTTTGATAGAGTGATTTGCCCTTGGTGTCTATCGATAATCCGTTTGATAATGGCGAGGCCTAGGCCCGAACCAACACTACCACGGGCGATATCACCTTGAGTAAAAGGTTGAAATAATTTGGTAATTTGCGACTCGTCGATCCCAGGGCCGTTATCTTCAACACTAAAACCGATACGCTTGCCATCGAACTGTGAGCTAATGCGGATCCAGCCTGAACCATAGCGAAAGGCATTTTCGACTAAGTTGCTCAGTACCCGCTTGATGGCAATCGCTTGAAATTGTGCTTCTGGGCAGTCAGTTAACACCACTTCAATTTCACCAGCGCGATTGGCTTCTGCTTGAGCGATATCTTGAATGAGTTTATTGATTTGGCCTAGCTCACGGCTGGTTTCCTGATCTTGGCGAATGTAAGCAATAAATTGGCTGATGATGGCGTCCATATCTTCGATATCATTGACTATGCCATCTTTAAGATATTGATCTTCCTCTACCATCATCTCAGAGGCGAGGCGAATACGGGTGAGCGGCGTGCGCAAGTCATGGGAAATCCCCGCCATCAATAGCGCTCTGTCCTGTTCAAGTTGCTTCATGCTGTGCGCCATCTGGTTAAAAGCATTAGTCACTTCAACAATTTCACTCGAGCCTTTCAGTGGCAAGGGATCGGGGAATTCACCACGGGAAACTGAGATAGCCGCTTTTTGTAGCCGCCTAAGTGGGCGATTTTGCTGGCGTGCAAACCACCAACCGCCCGCGACGCTTAGGGCACCAATCACCAGTAAATACAGGGTCAGTGGTGAAAGATCTGAAACATTTTGGCCGATAAGTGGCACTTTTATCCAAATCGAGGGTGCTTGCGGTGGGCGGATCCAAATCTGTAGCACATTGCCGTGGGTAACGCGCACTTCGGCATCACCACCCAAATATTCCGACATCTGTGACGACCAAAAACCATAATAAGTGGCTTGATCAATGCCCGCTTCGCGCGCCTGCTGTTGATTATAAATCTTCATGCCATCGTCACGTACTTTGGCATTGAGGGCATCGACTATGGTTAAGTGTTCGCGGCCAATATCGATACCGTCGACAAACAGCAGTTTGACTTGGCGAGCGATAAGCTGGTTGATTTGCTGGTAGCTAGGCTTGAGCACATAAACTGCCACTGTGATGTAAGACACCAGCTGATTGATTAATAGTAAACAACCAATCAGCATTACGGTTTGACTAAACGCGCTACGAGGTAAAAAACGCCACCAAAATTTCGTTTTCATGGCGGGTTTAATCACGACACATTGAGTGGCAAATACGGCTCATCGACGGGCGGCGCCATCGGGCACAAACACATAACCCAATCCCCAAACCGTTTGAATATAGCGAGGGTTGGCGGGATCTTTTTCAATTAAGCGACGTAGACGCGATACTTGCACGTCGATAGAGCGCTCTAATGCTGAATAATCACGGCCGCGGGCAAGGTTCATCAGTTTATCCCGTGATAATGGTTCGCGCGGATGAGTAACGAGCACTTTTAATACAGCAAATTCGCCGCTCGTGAGTGCGATAGATTCGTCGCCGTGGTACATCTCGCGGGTCGCTAAATCTAAGGAAAATTCACCAAAGCTGATTTGTGCCTCTTGCTGCGCGGGTGCGCCAGGTACATCTTGGGTTTGGCGACGCATTACCGCTTTAATTCGCGCGAGTAACTCCCGCGGGTTAAACGGTTTTGGCAAATAATCATCGGCGCCGAGTTCTAGACCAATAATGCGGTCAACTTCATCGCCTTTGGCTGTCAGCATCACGATAGGGATCCGATTTTCTTGTTGGCGCAGACGACGGCAAATAGACAGGCCATCTTCACCGGGTAACATCAGGTCGAGCACCAGTAGATGAAAGTTTTCGCGTTCTAATAAGCGGTCCATCTGTTCGGCATTGGCCGCGCTGCGTACCTGATAACCTTGCTCCATCAGGTAACGCTCGAGTAACGCTCTTAGGCGCATATCGTCATCGACGACGAGAATTTTCGAGGTTTCTTGTCCCATGGAATGTCCCTTAATTGCACATATTGGCGTTTATTCTACAGTTGAGAAGTGGTTAAGATTAACCAACTGGCTGAAATTGAAAACGAATCTGCCTAATATAGCCGCATTCAACACAGGCGACTAGCTCACCTTAGTGGCTTGAATGCGATAAATGCTGACATTGATTGCCCAATGTTAATACTAAGCAAATGAAATTGCATGGGAATAGTTGCGTTTATTCACGCTATAGCTGAAATTGTAACTAAATTGGCATCAGCAAAAGAGGTGATTTAAAAGCCATTATGCACAGAGATGATTTAGAGAGTTAACTTTAGCGTCCAGTCTGAGTATCATCAGTCCAATATATTATCCCGCATCAATTGTGGTCGTTTAATCCAACGATTGAGTAATGAGTATGAAAGCGCATTTGATCACCCGTCAAGGTTGGCAAGCTTTAGATAAAGAATTGAAGTATTTATGGAAAGAATATCGACCGCAAATCACCCTTAAAGTGCAAGAGGCGGCAGCGCAGGGTGATCGTAGTGAGAACGCTGATTACACTTACAACAAGCGTTTGTTAAGGCAAATTGATGGCCGTGTCAGATACTTAGTTAAACGACTTGAAGAATTAAAGATTGTTGATTACTCGCCACAGCAAGAAGGTAAAATTTACTTTGGCGCGTGGTTTGAACTCGAAAACGAAGCGGGTGAACGCGTACGTTACCGTATTGTGGGTAAAGATGAGCTCGATACAAAATTAGGCTATATCACCATCGACTCGCCCATGGCGCGTGCCTTAATCGGCAAACAAGTGGGCGATGAGGTGGTAGTGCAAACGCCGTCGGGTCCAAAAGAGTGGTATATCAATCAGATCCGTTACACTCCTTTTGAAACCACTCTCGCCAGTGAGGCAGATTAGCGACAGGCTTGCCGCCGTGATAACCGCCGCGGTCGTCATGGCATGATGGGGAAAGATCAAAGACTCTGCTTCGACCTAGGCTTTAGCATGAAACATACGGGGCGTCTGTGGTATCTTTGGCGCAATAACGACTTACTTTACAGTTAGGCACGACACTTTATTTATGCAAACTAATGCACATAACATCGCTCAGATTATCGCTCAAGAACTGAATGTTCGTGAGCAACAAGTTGCCGCAACCATCACTCTGCTTGACGATGGTGCCACGGTTCCCTTCGTCGCCCGCTACCGTAAAGAAGCCACGGGCGGATTAGACGATACGCAACTGCGTACCTTGTACACACGTTTAGGTTACCTGCGTGAGCTTAACGACAGACGCCAAGTGATCCTGTCTAGCATCCAAGCTCAGGGTAAGTTAACGCCAGAATTACAAAGGGCGATTGACGAGGCTGACAGTAAAACACGTCTCGAAGACTTATATTTGCCCTTCAAACCTAAGCGCCGCACTAAGGGCCAAATCGCGATTGAAGCAGGATTAGAGCCATTAGCTGATGCGTTATTGGCTGACCGTAACGCCGATATAGACGCTAAAGCGAGCGAATATATTAATAGCGATTCAGGGTTTGCTGACATTAAAGCCGTGCTTGAAGGTACGCGTTATATCCTCATGGAACGTTACGCCGAAGATGCTGAGTTATTGCGCAAGGTGCGTGAGCATTTAGGCCAAAATAGCGTATTAGAAAGCCGCTTAATCGCTGGTAAAGAGAAAGAGGGCGCGAAATTTCGCGACTATTTCGAGCATACCGAGCCGTTAGCTAAAATCCCATCACACCGTGCCTTGGCTATGCTACGGGGCCGCAATGAAGGCTTTTTATCCCTATCGATGAATGCCGATCCCGCCGCGCAAGTGGGGCAAGGTAGTTATTGTGAAGTGATTATTGCTGATCATTTACACCTTAAACTGGGCGAAAGTAGTGTCGATCAGTGGTTGAAAACCGTAGTTACCGCAGCATGGCGCATCAAAATTGCCCTGCAAATGGAAACCGAGTTTATTTCGCAAATGCGTGAACGCGCTGAAGCCGAAGCGATTAAAGTCTTTGCCCGTAATTTAGGCGACTTACTGATGGCGGCACCTGCAGGCGCAAAAGCCACTATGGGACTGGACCCAGGTTTACGTACTGGCGTGAAAGTGGCTGTGGTGGATAACACTGGCAAGATGTTGTGCCATGCGACGATTTTCCCCCATGCCCCGCAAAATCTGTGGGAAAAGTCGATTCGTACTTTGGCTAACCTTGTCAAAATGCATAAGGTTGAGTTGATTGCGATTGGTAACGGTACCGCATCACGGGAAACCGACAAGCTAGCCGCTGAGCTGATTGCCGCCGTGAAAGATACCCATCCACAGTTGACTAAAGTGATGGTCAGTGAAGCGGGCGCGTCTGTGTATTCAGCATCGGAATTAGCGGCGCTGGAGTTTCCTGATCTTGATGTCTCGATTCGTGGCGCTGTGTCTATCGCGCGTCGTCTGCAGGATCCGTTAGCCGAACTGGTGAAGATTGAGCCTAAGTCTATCGGTGTGGGGCAATACCAACACGACGTGAGCCAAAGCCAATTATCGGGTTCGCTGGAAGCCGTGGTGGAAGACTGCGTAAACGGTGTGGGTGTCGATCTCAACATGGCCTCTGCGCCCTTGTTGTCGCAAGTGGCGGGTTTAAATAAAACATTAGCTAAAAATGTAGTGGATTATCGCGATGCCAATGGTCAGTTTAAAAACCGCAAAGAGTTATTAAAAGTACCACGTTTAGGGCCTAAGGCTTATGAACAAGCGGCAGGATTTTTACGCATCAGTGCTGGTGACAATCCTCTGGATGCTTCATCTGTGCATCCAGAGGCGTATTCGCTGGTGGAATCAATCGCTAAGGCTAAGCAAGTTGAATTGGCGAGCCTGATAGGTAACTCAGAGCTATTGCGTAGCATAAAAGCGCAGGACTTTATTACGCCAGATTTTGGTTTACCAACCGTGACCGATATTTTGGCTGAGCTTGATAAACCCGGCCGCGATCCCCGTGGCGAGTTTAAAACTGCAACCTTCAAAGATGGTATTGAAGAGCTTAAGCATTTAAAAGCCGAAATGGTGCTTGAGGGTGTGGTGACCAACGTGACTAACTTTGGTGCTTTTGTCGATATTGGCGTGCACCAAGATGGTTTAGTACATATATCTTCATTGACCGATAAATTTATCAGCGATCCCCATACCGTGGTGAAAGCAGGTGATGTAGTGAAAGTTAAAGTAATGGAGGTGGATGTTGAGCGCCGCCGTATTAGTTTGAGTATGCGTTTGGATGAATCTATCGATCAAACGAAATCCCAATCACGACCCAGTAGCCAAAGTCGAAGTAATAACGCTAAGACACCCGTGTTGGCAAAACCTACATCTCGACCTGCACAAAAATCGGCACCTAAAGCCTCTGCCAATGCGGCTATGGGAAATGCGTTTGCCGATGCCTTCGCTAAACTGAAAAAGTAACTGCTGCAATATCAAGACTCGGATACAGATTGTGTCCGAGCCATCATTTTTTACTTGTTATTCACAAAATTGTTGCATAAATGCTGCTTTACGGAATATAACGTTGGCATTTAATGCAACGTTAAGCAAAGTCAGTTGTCATAGCATGGCTTATTAACTGATTTTCTCGAATTGACACTCCAAAGCAGAGTGGCTTTTTATATGTTTTGGGGTAGCACATGCAAGCAAGTTTATTTTCTCGTGGGCAGAATAAGGTCCATGGGCCTTTTCGTGCCATCTTCATCTTTTCGCTATTTGTCATATTCATTACCACCCTAAGCCGTATCGCATTGGGGTTGTGGCAGGCCGATCGCGTCGCTGCTGTTGATGGTTGGTCACACCTATTAATGCAGGGGTTACGCGTTGATATAGCAACTCTGTGTTGGTTATGGGGTATCGCAGCGTTAGGAACCGCACTTTTTTCTGGTGATCATGCCGTTGGGCGTTTATGGCAATTTATTTTACGCGTGTGGTTAACTGTTGGTCTGTGGGTCATCCTATTTTTGGAGGCATCGACGCCTGCATTTATTGAAGAATACGGTATTCGCCCAAACCGTTTGTATGTGGAATATCTGATCTACCCGAAAGAAGTGTTATCTATGTTCTGGGCGGGCCGTAAATTCGAACTCTTTTTCTCGGTATTGTTAACGATTGGCACGCTCTGGGGTGGGTGGATATTAAGCGGTAAGCTCACAAAAAATCTTCGCTTTCCACGTTGGTACTGGCGTCCTGTGTTGGCGTTACTTGTGATTACACTCACGATCGTAGGTGCTCGCTCAACTTTAGGCCATAGGCCGATTAACCCTGCGATGGTAGCTTTTGTCGATGATCCATTGGTGAACTCTTTGGTTATTAACTCTGCTTATTCATTAGTTTTTGCAATCAAGCAGATGGGGAATGAAGAAGAGGCGTCAGACGTTTATGGCGATCTAGAGGATAAGGATATTATTGCTACAATTCGGCAGGAAAGTGGCCGTCCTGAAAGTGCATTTACCTCAACCGATGTTCCGTCGCTGAGCTTTAATCAAGCCAGTTATACCGGTAAGCCAAAGAATTTAGTTATTTTATTGCAAGAGAGTTTAGGCGCGCGTTTTGTGGGTAGCTTAGGCGGTTTACCTCTAACACCCAATATTGATGCCTTGTCTAAAGAGGGTTGGTATTTCGATAATTTGTATGCCACAGGAACTCGCTCAGTACGCGGTATCGAAGCCGTGACGACAGGTTTTACACCAACGCCAGCTCGCTCGGTGGTCAAATTGGGTAAGAGTCAAGTTGGCTTTTTTAGTATTGCCGAACTACTTAAAAATCATGGCTATACCACCCAATTTATCTATGGTGGTGAGAGTCATTTCGATAATATGCGCAGCTTTTTCTTAGGCAATGGTTTTAGCGACATTATAGACCAGAAAGATTATAAGTCTCCGGCCTTTGTCGGCTCGTGGGGCGCATCTGACGAAGACTTAATGCGTAAGGCTAATAGTGAGTTTGAACGCCTGCACAGCGAAGGTAAACCCTTCTTTAGTTTAGTCTTTAGCTCGAGTAATCATGATCCATTCGAGTTCCCCGATGACCGTATTAAGCTTTACGAAGAACCGAAACAAACTCGTAATAATGCGGCAAAGTATGCCGATTATGCTATTGGCGAGTTTTTTAAGCTGGCGAAAAATGCCGATTACTGGAAGGACACGATTTTTATCGTTGTTGCTGACCATGACAGTCGGGTCGTTGGTGCGGATCTGGTACCGATATCGCGTTTTCGTATTCCGGGTTTAATCCTTGGGGATAATCTAGCGCCAAAGCGCGATCAGCGTATTGTAAGTCAAATCGATTTACCACCAACACTGTTATCATTGATTGGTATTTCGGACTCTTACCCTATGCTTGGCCGAGATTTGACCCAAGTCAGTGATGATTGGCCTGGCCGTGCATTAATGCAATACGATAAAAACTTCGCCTTAATGGAAGGTAATGACGTAGTCATTCTGCAGCCAGAAAAAGCTGCACAAGGTTTCCAATATAATAAACACACTAAGCAACTAACTCCTCACATCCCAGCGGCACAAGCGTTAGAAAAGAAAGCATTGAGTTGGGCATTATGGGGCAGTTTAGCGTATCAAAAAGAGCTTTATCGATTACCGAAATAAGTAACTCAGGATAAGCTCTGCGTCTTTACAGATTATTTTCCCCCTTTATCTGCGTTAACTTTGCTACTAACGTATTCAACATCAAACAAAAATGCCGCTATTTAGCGGCATTTTTGTTTATAAAAAATAAAGAGATCAAATCGACGTCGACAAAGCGGGTTCTTGTGCTGGTTGTGTTTGCTGTTCGTAGAACTGGCTAATACGTTGCCCGAGTTGTTGATAGAAATAGTTTGGCTCATCTTGGGGGAATTGCCGTGTAGCGCTACTTGTTGTATTAGCTTTAGCACTATTGCTGATATAACTTGCCGCGTCTTGGCTGACTTTGAGGCGTATATCCTTACGTTGTAGTGCTGCTTGACCTCTTATGGCCATTTTTAGCGTTTTGGGCAAAACACGCTCAGGGACTACAAGGGGCGCTTTTCTCTCTTGCTGCTGTTGGCTTTGTTGTTGGGAGGATTGTTGCTGCTGTTGTTTTTCTTGAACTTGTTGCTGATTATGCTCAAGGGTTTTGGTCTGTTGCTGAGTTTGATCCGCTGTGCGTTCATTCTGCGGATTAAAGGCACGTTCTTGGTGCCCCTTAGTTGCTGCTTGTGGGGGAATGACCACAGGTTTCAGTTGGTTGTCGACCCGAGCCGAGTCCGTCGCGACATTAGTGGTCGCTAGCGGAACTTGGGGGTAGTTACTGACAACTAACATAGAAAATCCCTTAGTGCATTGATGGTTAAATACTAGCCATTAATCGCTTAAAGATAAAGCATTAGTGTGTTTGTAATGTTAACCAAGGTATGAATACCTGCAAAAACTCCTGTCGATGGGAAATAAACGGCGCATGGGAGGCTTTGGTTAACATAGCATCTTCAATGTGGCTCGCCATTGGCATTTTAGGTTGTACGCGTTTGGGCACGAGTCCATCAAGTCGCCCCCAAATTCTAAGCCAAGGCAGCTGTAGCTCTGTAAGTTGCGTTCTTAAGTCGATGTCAGTCAACATACTTAAGCCCTGTGCTAACGCTGTTGCAGTCGGTAAAGGGCGTACGAGGACAAGATCGCGCAGCTGTTTGATATCTTCTTTAGCGGTTTCGCTGCCCATAGCTTGAATTGCCAGAAATCGTTCTATCGTGCGAGGTAAATTTTGCTCAAGCTGTTCACTAAACTGATTGAGTACTTGTGGCGGAATGCCCGGCCAAGCTTCATCTTCTTTCGCCATAAAACAGGGTGAAGAGGCAATAGTAATCAAGCCTTTGATTTTTTGTGGATAACTCAGCGCTGCCTGAGTCGCAACAAGCCCGCCGAGTGACCAGCCCGCCCAAATGGCGTGTTCTGGTAATGCTGCCACTAAGGCATCAACCCAAGTGGATAGCCCACCTTCTATCTGCTGACTATGGCCAAAGCCCGGCAAGTCGACATAGTGCACCCTATACTGAGACAGTGACTCATGTAATGGCGTAAACACAGCGCTATTGACTCCCCAACCGTGAAGCATCACCAGATCTGGCCCTTGGCCTCTGATTTCAATATGTAAATTTGCTGAATGTGTGGATATCACTTGGCTCACTTGAGTGCCTCAAAAATGGATTAGGTGAATATATGTCGCATGTTGTCAAAAGGATTTGGCTGCCAGCCGCTTTGCGGATAATGCATTTAGGATATCAACTTGGTACTACTTGGCTAGCGAGCAGTTTACCTAACCGTTGCTTACTGTGCCACCAATCGATATCACTCCCCGAGAGCGGCATTTGTGCTATTTGCCTGCATTCTGGCTTATATCACGGCCCGATTTGTTTAGGCTGCGGCAAGTCGATGCAAATTGAGGTCGATTATTGCGGTGAATGCCAAAAACACCAACCACGCAAAGTCATTGCTCCTTGTAGTTATCATCAAGGTTTAGGCGCTTGGATTGGCGCTATAAAGTATCAAGGTCAACTTGCCGCTTTGCCCGTGCTGTGTCGCGCCTTGGTGGCACGCATTAAGGTATTAGAACAGCAAGGATTAATCTCGCTGCCTCAAGCGATAGTACCAGTTCCATTGCATCCAAAACGTTTGCAACAACGGGGATTTAATCAGGCTTGGTTAATTGCCCATGAGTTATCACAGCTCTTGCAACTGCCGTTAGTGAGCGAAGGGTTAACGCGCCAACAAGACACTCGACCGCAGGCGGGGCTTTCGGGTGCACAGCGGCGACGCAATTTACATGATGCCTTTATATTAGCGGATGATTTTGCGTTCCAGCGTGTTGCATTGGTGGATGATGTGGTCACCACTGGCACTACAGTCTCTGAAATTGCGCGCTTATTCGAAGCGCGATACGTGCATGTGCAAGTCTGGTGTCTGGCAAGGGCAGAGGCGCCAGGCTTGCTCGATGACCTTGATAGCGAATGAACTGGCAAGTTTTGGGCTCTAGTTTATATCTGATTAAGTGATTGTCTTATTAGAATTATTTTATTTTTATTTATCGAAGCTATGGCGTTATATTCATCGAAATAGTAGTGTTTAATGGTGACCGTTATGGCAAAAATCCACAAACTTGCTACCCAAGGGACTACAAAGCAAGGGTGAGTCGGAGTATCATACGGCTAATTCTTACTAAAACACTCAGGTATCCCCTGACGGAGCAGGTTTTCATGATTACTATTTCCGATACGGCTCAAGCCCATTTTGTTAAGTTGTTAGCAGATCAACCTGAAGGCACTCATATTCGCGTATTTGTGATCAGTCCAGGAACCTCGCAAGCCGAGTGTGGTGTGTCTTATTGTCCACCGGATGCAGTAGAAAGTGATGATATTGAAATCGAGTTCACTGGTTTCAATGCTATGGTCGATGAGAAAAGTGCACCTTTCCTTGAAGATGCTACTATCGATTTTGTGACGGACCAATTAGGTTCACAACTCACGCTCAAAGCACCTAACGCAAAAATGCGTAAAGTGTCTGGTGATGCACCTTTAGTCGAGCGTATCGAATACGTGATCCAATCTGAAATCAACCCTCAGTTAGCCGGCCATGGTGGTAATATCATGCTGGTTGAAATCACTAAAGAAGGCGTGGCTGTACTGCAGTTCGGCGGTGGATGTAACGGTTGTTCTCAAGTTGATATCACCTTAAAGGATGGTATCGAAAAACAATTGTTAGACATGTTCCCAGGTGAGCTGACTGGTGTGCGTGATGTGACCGATCATCAGCATGGCGAGCATTCTTACGCTTAGTTTTATTTGCTGATTTTAATAAAGATCGCGACCTTTGGGTCGCGTTTTTTATTTTACGTTCGCAAATTATTTTGTGGTACTAAATAGGGTTGTTTATTAGCCGTGTTAGTTTAAACCAAGAAATTTTTACTGAAATAATAGTGCCCCGCAAGCGTTAGGCTTCTGGCGATCATAAAGACACTCATGGCGGCCCAAAGGGCATGGTTGCATTGCTCAGGCAATAACAGTTGCTGCAGCAAATACCATG
Organism: Shewanella sp. MF08487; assembly: GCF_050848685.1. Classification (NCBI taxonomy): domain Bacteria; kingdom Pseudomonadati; phylum Pseudomonadota; class Gammaproteobacteria; order Alteromonadales; family Shewanellaceae; genus Shewanella; species Shewanella sp. MF08487. Next base: position 35,760 of record NZ_JBOZPB010000021.1, on the reverse strand, counting down.
TTGGGAAAAACGCACCGAAGGTGGCGAGTATCATGCTATTGCGCATCACTTTGCCTTTAGCGGCACCGATATAAACCCCGTCGAATAAATACGAGCTAAAAGACCATAAAGGCAAGAATATTAGCCAGATAAGATAGGTTTGCGCAGTGGATCTGACCTCATTAATGCTGGTCAGTAAGGCGATAATATTACTGCCCAAAAGACTGAATACAGCGCAGAACCCTAACGCCGTAATGGCCGACCAGCACCAAGCTAATATTACAGCTTCCCTTAATTGTTCTGCCTGTTTTTGCCCATAAGCTCGACCGACTTCTGCCTCGGCATAATAGGCTATACCATCCAGCGCATAGGAGATTAATAGCAGTAAATTCAATAACACGGCATTGGCCGCAACGGTATTATCACCTAGACCTGCACCATGGAATGTCATAAAGGCAAAAGCTGCCTGCAAGCAGAGGCTACGGACAAAAATATCTGTGTTGAGCCTCAGTAATTTGCCATAACCCGTTAAGGTGACATGGGGGAATAGCTGAGATAAGTGAAACTCTGGTGCGCGCTTGAGTTGTTGTAACACCATAGTGAGTGCGACTGAGAAAGCGGTGATATCGGCAAAGACTGAGGCGAGGGCAGCGCCTTTAACGCCCCAGCCCAAGCCGAGGACAAACACCACATCGAGAATAATATTGGCAAGGTTCGCTAAAATCAGCTGCCACATGGCGGCTTTAGGTTGTTGTCGCCCTAAGAGCCAACCTAACATCACTAAATTGAGCAGGGCGAAGGGCGTTGACCAAATCCGTACCTGAAAATATTCGCGGCAATAACGTTCGACCTCGCTACTCGCTTCGGATAATCCTAACGCTAAATTCAATATCGGGACTTGCAGTGCGATAACGCCTGCGCCCAATAACATCGCTAGCATAGCGCCTTGGACTAAGAGTTTGTGCTGGGCGTGAAGATCGTCAGCACCAAAGGCTTGCGCGACTAAACCTGTCGTCGCCATACGCAAAAATCCCAATAACCAAATGATTAATGTGATAATCGTTGACCCGACAGCGACTCCCCCTAAATAATAGGCCTCACTCAGATGACCAATAACAGCCGTATCGACTAAGCCCAACAGCGGGATAGTGATATTGGAGAGTATCATCGGCAGGGCGAGCGCCAGTAACTGGCGATTTTTCGCGCCGTTGAGCATGAGGTCGAGCCAAGTTGATTTAGCAGTATTCATTAATTTCAGAGGTGTTCACATTATGGTTAAACGTGTGCTGTTGGCACTCATAGGGCTAATGACGTTTTCTGCCCATGCCGTGGTCATTCTGCAATATCACCATGTGTCAGAAACCACTCCGGCGGCAACTAGCGTTACGCCCGCGCAATTTCGTGAGCAAATGCAGTTTCTCGTCGATGACGGCTTTAAGGTGATCCCGCTTTCTAAAGTGGTTGAAGCGATCAAGCAAAAACAAGATTTACCCGCTAAAACAATCGCAATTACCTTCGATGATGGTTATCGCAGTATAGCGACGACGGCGCATCCTATCCTAAAGGAATTTGGATTCCCCTACACCTTGTTTGTGGCAATTGAGCCGATTAAACAAAAGTTTACCGAGATGATGACTTGGGATGAACTCATCACACTATCCAAGGAAGGCGCCGATATTGCTAACCACAGTTGGGCGCACGAACATTTGATCCGCGCCTTAGAAAATGAATCACAGGCGCAGTGGTTCGCGCGGATAAAAGCCAATATCTTAGATACAGAAAAAGCGATTGCAGATGCCACTGGGCACAATTTTAAAATGCTGGCGTATCCCTACGGTGAGTACAATCAAGCGTTGCAGGATATGTTAACTGAGAACGGCTTTGTCGCTTTTGGGCAGCAGTCCGGTGCCGCGGGGCCCTATTCGCCATTAACGGCCATGCCGCGTTTCCCCGTTGCTGGACAATATGCGGATTTAAAAAGCCTTAAGGCAAAGTTATACAGTTTAAATATGCCTGTGATTGCGCAGAGTCCTAGTGATCCTGAGTTAAAGGGCGGCCATTGGCGCCCAGAGCTTAAAGTCACGCTCGATATGAGCGATATCTCGGCTAATCAAGTGATGTGTTATATCCAAGGTCAAGGTTCAAAACAGCCGACTTGGTTGAGTGAGAACGAGTTTAGTGTTCAAGCGGATTTAGCCTTACCTGCGGGGCGATCGCGTTATAACTGCACCGCGCCGAGCAAGGCGCGCAATGGCTACTATTGGTTTTCTCAGCCTTGGGTGAGGCCAAAGGACGATGGCTCTTGGGTCAAAGAGTGATCAACGGCTAGGTTTGTATTGCGCCACTATTTTTTCAAAATCGCTAATTAATTTATCATTTAATACCTGCGGCGGTTTGCCTAACGCTGCCGTAGGTTTAAATACTGCAACTCGCGTTCCCTGCGGCGACACCAACACATAACCCGCACTATGGTCGACTTGGTAGTTTTCCCCTTCACCCACCATGGCATAAGTGAGTCCTAAGCTGCGGGTGAGCGGGAAGATTTGTGTCTGCTCGCCCGTGACCGCTTTAAATTCTGGATTGAAAAAATTCACATAGGTCAGGAGTTTATCCGGTGTGTCCCGTTTGGGGTCGACGGATAGAAACACCACTTGCAATGGCGCAATTTTGTTTAGATCGGGATAAGCCGCAGCGAGTTTATTTAAGGTTGTCGGGCAAACATCGGGGCAAAAGGTAAAACCGATAAAGAATAAGCTCCATTTCCCCTGTAAGCTGGCGTTGGTAAAAGCCTGCTGATGTTGATCAACCAATTCAAAGGGCGCTAATTCATAGGCCTGCGGAAACAGAAAGCCGCTCTCTAGCTCGATAGGTTTCGAGGGATTAAATTTCACCGCAAATAGGCCGCCAAGACCGAACAATAAAATGGCGATGACTAACATTATTTTCTGCATTATTGGCTCCATAACGACAGGTTAGCGCGACAAACGAGTTGCATACACTAGTTCCACAAATAGTGGTCGAGCAGTAATGCCATAAATAACAACATTAAATGATAGATAGAGAAGCGAAACACTTGCATCGCTAAGCCATCATGATCCCGATATTTAAGTTGCCATGCTTTATAGATAAATCCGGTGCTGAGTAAACTCGAGCAGACGAAATACACTGGCCCACACATACCAACCAGCACAGGTAACAGGCAAGCAATTGCCAGCAATACTGTGTAAAGCAGAATACAGGTTTTAGTAAATTCGACACCGTGGGTGACTGGCAGCATGGGAATATCTACTTTGGCATATTCGGCGCGTCTGTGAATGGCCAGTGCCCAAAAATGTGGCGGCGTCCACGTAAAAATGATGATCACTAGCAATAACGCATGGCCGTGAAATTCGTTCGTCACTGCCGTCCATCCCAGCAAGGGTGGCATAGCTCCCGCAAGGCCGCCGATCACAATGTTTTGTGATGTCGCGCGTTTCAAATAGGCAGTATAAACCAAGGCATAACCAATCAAGCTGGCAAAGGTGAGCCAAGCCGTGAGTGGATTCACTAAGGAATATAAGACGATAAAGCCAAAACTACCTAAGCTAGCGGCGAAAATTAACGCGCGCGTGGCCGAAATGCGTCCCTTAGGCAGTGGGCGATTGTAGGTGCGCGCCATTAAGCCATCGATACGGCGATCGATCAGATGATTCAACGCCGCCGCCGAACCCGCCATCATGGCAATGCCCAGCATACCAGCGAGTAAAGGTTGAACGGGCACCGCATTGGGCACGGCCAAACACATGCCGACTAAGACAGTGAGCAGCATAAGTGCGACCACTTTAGGTTTGGTCATTTCAAAATAGGCGCGCCATGTCACGCTAAAAGTGGGTAGGCTACTGGTGATTGAGAGTGGTTTTGCCATCTTGGATCCCTCGCTTATGCTTTGCGCCATAAAAAATAGTTGATTGTGACTAAGGTCAGTAGCAGTAGTGCCGCACCACCGTTGTGAGACACGGCAATACCGAGTGGTAAATGCATCACTACGTTAGAAATACCTAAGCTCACTTGTAGTATGACTAGCCCCACTAATAAAAGGCTTAAAGCCTTAAGTCCCGTAGCGCCCACAAATAATCGGTAGGCGAGCACGAGTAACAAGCTGGCAGTGACGATAGCGCCAATTCTGTGGGCTACGTGGATAGTCATTCGTGCAGGGTAATCGAGCACCCCAAATTCGAAGCTAGGGTGTTGGCCTTGGAACGGTGAAAATGCCTCGGCTATTGCTAAGTTATCTACCCAATTTCCCTCACAGATGGGTAAAGAGGTGCAGGCGAGCGCCGCGTAATTCGATGATGTCCAAGCGCCCAGCATGATTTGGCCCACAAGGACTAATAGGCTTACCAACGCTAACGGTGCGAGATGTCGAGCATGGGTTTCGCTATTAAATATACGCCGAGGTCGGGTTCGCAGGTAAAGGAGTAACAGCAGCGAGATTAGGCTAAAGCCACCAATAAGATGCGACATCACAATTATTGGCATGAGTTTCATGGTTACTGTCCACATGCCTAGCGCTCCTTGAAAAAGGATCAGCAGCACTATGATGATCGGCAACTTTTTGGGTGCTTCTGGTGTTTTTAAGCACAAAATTAAGATGAACAACACCAGTAAGCCAAGTCCGCCTGCGATATATCTGTGGATCATTTCCAGCCAAGCTTTCTCTGGATTGATATCGTGATCTGGGAATATAGTTTGCGCATGGGCGATTTCATGGTCTTGGGTGGGCACTTTAATATGGCCGTAGCAGCCTGGCCAATCGGGGCAGCCGAGCCCTGCATCCGATAGGCGGGTGTAAGCGCCCATTAAAATCACCAATAGGGTAAAGACTAAGGTTAAGCGTAGGATCCAAGTTAGTTGCATCAATCTACCCTCGACAGTTTTAACAACTTACGCAGATCCGCAATCAGCGCCTTGCCTTGAGCTAAATGCGCTTCTTTGCCCTGCACTTGAGGATAGCGTAGGACTAAGCTGCCTAAGGGATCGACTATGATTAGCTGCTGTTCATCTAACCATTTGCTTAAGCCTGCATTGGCGGGACGAGTATTGAAGTTAAAGGTGCTTAAGGCGTTAAGATCGCTGTCGGGATGAGTGAGGATCAGCGGTTCGACTCGCGCCTGATCTGGCCCTAGCGCTGTGTGGCTTTGGCGCAAAATATACAGGCGTTCGCGGCAAGCATCGTCGCATTTGGCGGGCAGTAAATACAGTAGTTGCCACTCTTTGGGATTGGGATTTTCAACCCCAAGGCTGGCATAGCTGGTTTCGGGACTGATCAGCTCGCCATGATTGGTGGCACCGCCGTGGTATAAATTCAGGCTCAGCACTAGCTTGGCTATCACCACGGGCGCGATAAACGCCAGCAACAATAAGCCCAATGCCTTGTGTTTCGATTTATTCTGGGAGTTCATGCTTGCTCCTCTCATTCAAATTATCCCTAATTTATTGTTTTATATTTATTTAGTTTTTATTTGTGTCTTGCTAAGTATGGTACGAATTTCCCTATTCGCTCCTTGAGTTTGCGATTGTTTCGGCACTATGGCGTTTTACATATTTAATCCCTTGCCACAGCATTAGCCCTGCAAATACGGCTGCCATCGAAAACCACTGCAACGCATAGCCCCAATGTTTTTGTGCCGACAGTGGGAAAGGTTGCCAAGGATGGGGCAATGTGAGGGAAGGTAATTGCTCTGGTTGCAACACGACAGGCAACACTGGGTGCCCTAATACCTTAGCCATTTCGGGCATATTTAAATTTTGAAAGCGAATGCTTGCCCCCATTTCAGCCATTAAAGCTTGGCTCAAGGGATTGATTTGCTTTTGATAAAGCCTGCCTTCGATATTTAATTCCCCGCTTAGGGGAGTGATGTGAGGCAACTCATCACGATGGGAGCCTGCGGCAACAAAGCCTAATTCGACCAGCAACCAAGGCTTTTCAACTTCTACTTGCAGAGGTTGAAAGGCTAAATATCCCACTTGACCTTGATAGATTTGATTATCCAGCAGCCAGATTTGTGAGCTCGCGGGAGTGGCGCGTACTTGCAGTCGATAACCAGTTACACCTTCTTTGCCGACTTTGAGTTGGAGCTGCTCAAAACTTAATGGCAGCAAAGCTTGCCTTGCTTCCATTTGGGCTAAAAGCGCCGTTTTATCTTCACCACGGGCTAACTGCCATAAACCCAACTTGACCAATATAGTTAATACAGCCACAGTCAATATCAGTAGAAAAACCGTTAATTTATTCAGCAGAACATGAGGATATTGTATGAATAGCCTGTTCATTTTTAAGTTGGTCTTAGTTCTGCTGTTACTATTCATCATTTTTAATCTAGGTCGCGCCTTGTTTATTATGGTGAAAGGTGATGAAAAAGTGCCTATGAGCCGTTATCTTGGTCGGCGAGTGATTTTCTCCGTGCTCGTTATCCTGTTATTGCTGGTGGCCTTAGGGACTGGGTTAATTAGCCCCAATCCCACGCCTTACTAAAGCACTAGAGAACGTAAACGAAAATAAACAAACATAGCCAGACCACATCCACAAAGTGCCAATACCAGCTCCCCGCTTGGAACGCAAAATGTTTATCAGGCGTAAAATGGCCTTTTAATACCCTGAAAAACAGAATCAATAAAAAAACGGTACCCAAGGTCACATGCATGCCATGAAAACCTGTTAACAAGTAAAAAGTATTACCGTATATGCCGGAGGCGAGTGTCAGCCCTATTTCTTGGTAGGCATGCCTGTATTCTTCGACCTGTAAACAAAGGAAACCCACACCCAATAAGACCGTAATCCCCAGCCAAAGGAGGATGGCAGAACGTTTACCTTTTTCTAGGCTGACATGGGCGAAATGTAAGGTTACGGAGGAGGTTAGCAGTACGATAGTGTTGATTAATGGCAGTCCAGTCCATGGCATAGCTTGGGTTTTAGTGCCATCTGGCGTAGTAATGAGCGGCCAAATAGCTTCAAACTGAGGCCAGAGTACTTCGTGGGTCATGGCATTATTCGATGCGCCACCGAGCCAAGGCACTGCGAACATGCGGGCATAAAATAGTGCCCCGAAAAAAGCCCCGAAAAACATGACTTCCGAAAAAATAAACCAGCTCATACCTTGGCGAAACGATCGATCCATTTGGCTAGAATAGAGCCCTGCCATCGACTCTTGGATCACGGTTCTAAACCAACCTACCAGCATGAATAAGATCACAGCTATCCCAACCAGCAGCACATAACCGCCACCGGATGCACCTGATTTCAACTGCTGCACGAAAAGGCCTGCACCAGAGGCGATTAAGAACAAGCCAATGGCACCTACAATAGGCCAGACACTTTGGGATGGAACGTAGTAAGACTGATGTTTCGTTGTCATTTTGCAGCTCCTTGCTCTATGGCAGACGCTAACTGCTTGTCGGTAATGTCGTAGAGAGTGTAAGAGAGGGTCAGAGTATGGATAGACTCAGGTAACTGAGGATCTACATAGAAAATGAGCGGCAGCTCAGCGCTAGTGTCCGCCGCTAAGGGTTGTTGATTAAAGCAAAAGCATTCTGTTTTATTAAAATAAGCGGCACCTTGGCCGGGCGAAACTGAAGGTATCGCTTGGCCAATAGTTGCTTTAGCGGACATATTGCGCGCCAAAAATGCAGTATGGATTAGCTCGCCAGGGTGAACTTCGAGCCGCTTGGTTTGTGGCGCAAATGTCCATGGCATGCCTGTTTGTACCTGAGAAATAAATTCCACAGTCACTATTCGGCTTGTATCTACTGTGATTGCTTGATAACTACTCGCGGTATTGGAGGGTTTTCCATTGATACCGAGTTGCTCGCACAACACATCGTAGAGCGGCACCAGCGCGAATCCAAAGCCAAACATGCCAATACAGCCGATAACTAACATGCTGATAAGTTTACGATTTGACTTGGGTTTATCTTGCTGGTGTTGGGTTGCCATTTCATTTCACCTCAGGTGGTGTCGTGAAGGAGTGGTAAGGCGCAGGGCTTGGCAATGTCCACTCTAAACCCTCGGAACCTTCCCAAGGTTTAGCGGGAGCTTTTTCGCCGCCACGGATGCACTTAATTACTAATACTAAGAAAATCAATTGCGATAAGCCGAAGGCGAACCCACCAATCGAGACGATTTGATTAACATCGGCAAATTGAATCGAGTAGTCAGGGATGCGCCTTGGCATTCCTGCCAGCCCAAGGAAATGCATCGGGAAAAACAGCACGTTGACGGATATCACCGAACACCAGAAATGCCATTGTCCCAGTCGTTCGTTGTACATGTGCCCCGTCCACTTAGGTAGCCAGTAATAGGCCGCTGCCATGATGGAGAAAATCGCCCCAGTCACGAGCACATAATGGAAATGCGCCACCACAAAATAGGTGTCGTGGTATTGGAAGTCGGCTGGCGTAATGGCGAGCATTAACCCCGAAAAACCGCCAATAGTGAAGAGTATGATAAAGGCGACAGCAAACAGCATGGGCGTTTCGAAACTGAGTGAGCCGCGCCACATAGTGGCAACCCAGTTAAACACTTTCACCCCAGTTGGCACTGCAATCAACATAGTGCAATACATGAAGAACAGCTCGGCAAACACTGGCATACCTGTGGTGAACATATGGTGCGCCCATACGAGAAACGACAGAATTGCAATACTAGCGGTAGCATAAACCATGGATGCATAGCCAAATAAGGGTTTACGACTGAAGGCTGGCACTATGGCAGAGATGATGCCAAAGGACGGCAAGATCATGATGTAAACTTCAGGGTGGCCGAAGAACCAGAAAATATGCTGGAACATCACAGGATCGCCGCCGCCAGCCGCATCGAAGAAACTCGTGCCGAAAAACTTATCGGTCAGCACCATAGTCACAGCGCCCGCGAGTACGGGCATAACCGCGATCAGTAGGAATGCCGTGATAAGCCAAGTCCACACAAACAACGGTAACTTCATCCATGTCATGCCTGGTGCGCGTAAATTCACTATGGTCACAATCACGTTGATCGCACCCATGATCGAACTTATCCCCATGATGTGAATAGAAAATACAAAGAGCGCCGTGCTATCTGGGCTATATGTGGTTGATAGTGGTGCGTAGAAGGTCCAACCAAAGTTAGGTCCGCCACCTTCCATAAATAGCGAACTGAGAAGGATAGTGAAGGCGAAGGGTAGTATCCAAAAACTCCAGTTATTCATCCGTGGCAGCGCCATATCGGGCGCACCAATCATCATAGGGATCAGCCAGTTAGCTAGCCCTGTAAAGGCCGGCATTACCGCGCCGAATACCATGATCAACCCGTGGATTGTGGTCATTTGGTTAAAGAAGTTGGGCTCGACCAATTGTAATCCAGGTTGAAAGAGTTCAGCGCGGATAACCATGGCCATAGCGCCACCGGTTAAGAACATAATGAAGCTGAACCATAAATACAAAGTACCTATGTCTTTATGGTTGGTGGTTAGCAGCCAGCGCATGATGCCCTTTGGCGCACCATGATGATGCTCATCATGGGCTGCGGTTTGATCTTGAGTCGTTGTGCTCATCATTATCCCCTACTGTCCATGACTTGCGATATCAGCAGGTTGCACTGTATCGCCGGTATTGTTGCCCCAAGCATTGCGTTCATAGGTAATGACTGCTGCAAGTTGCTGTGGGCTAAGCTGTTTGCCAAATGCCTGCATAGCCGTGCCTGTTTTACCGTGCATCACAATATCGATGTGATTGGCGACTGGTCCAATGGCGATAGCGCTACCCACTAGCGCGGGGAAGGCGGGTGGTATTCCTGCACCTGTCACTTGATGGCAGGCAGCACAGAAGGTCGCATAGACAGTTTCACCTTCGGCCATGAGGGCGTCATGGCTGAGTGTGGGGAGGCTTGCGGGATCGACTGCAGCTGAGACGTCTTTTGCAGGCGCGGGTGTCGGAGTTGTACTGCTTGGTACCGCGGCGGATGTTTGTGCAGAATTGCCGTTCATGTACTCGTTTACGTCTTTGGCTTGCACTGCATCGCCAGTATTATTACCCCAAGCATTACGCTCGTAGGTAGTCACTGCCGCGATTTCTTGTGCAGTCAATTGCTTACTAAACGCTTGCATGGCTGTACCCGTTTTACCGTTGAGCACGATTTCAAGGTGACCGCTGAGTGATCCCGTTGCAATCGGGCTACCTTTAAGGGGCGGAAATACGCCTTGCAACCCTTCGCCATTGGGCTGGTGGCAGGCTGCGCAGTGCCCGAGGTAAACTTGTTCACCTTGAGTCATCAACTCTTCTTTACTTAGGGTTTGTGATAAAGCGGCTTGAGCGGCTTCAGCTGCAGCACCTGCGGCTTGTTTCTGCTCCGTCACCCAAGCTTCAAACTCGGCTTCGGGTAAGGCTTGCACTACGATCGGCATAAAACCATGGTCTTTACCACAAAGTTCGGCGCATTGACCACGGTAAATACCGGGTTTGTCTATGCGAGTCCACGCCTCATTAATAAATCCTGGGTTGGCATCTTTCTTAATGGCAAAGGCGGGCACCCACCATGAATGGATGACATCTTCAGAGGTCATCAAAAAGCGGATTTTGCGATTTATCGGCAGAACGAGCGGTTTATCGACTTCCAATAGATAGTTTTCACCCTTAGTTTCGGTGCCTTCGATTTGTGCTCTGGGTGTTGTCAGTATGCTATAAAAATCAATATCTTGATCAAAGTAGCTGTAATGCCATTTCCATTGGGATCCCGTGACTTTTACGGTGAGATCGGCGTTGCTGGGATCTTCCATTGCGATTAAAGTTTTTGTCGCTGGAATCGCCATTAAGATCAAAATGATAAATGGCAGAATCGTCCAAGCGATTTCAACTTTAGTGCTTTCGTGAAAGTGGGACGCGACAGCGCCTTTGGATTTTCTGTGGTTGATCATGGCGTAAATCATCACGCCAAAGACCACTAGGCCTATTGCGCAGCAGATATACAAGATGGTCATGTGCAAGTGATAAACCTTGCCACTGATCTCGGTCACGCCAGGGGTCATGTTGAACCGCATGTCCGCGGCGGCCAACGGTGGTGCGAATAACACCACGAGTAAACAATACAACAATTGCTTCACAAGACTTCTCCTCTGCCAATTGCGAATAGCAACTACAAAGAAGAGCAACACAGTAAGTCTCAACTCTATGCAAACTCTTCAGTTCCCAAAAAAGCTTTTTTGACTTCAACGTGCGTTGGCGGCTGTTACTTTTAATCAAGTATTGTTACTGCTGGTAATTAGCCACGCTGGCACATACGACTGAAATAAATCTGTTCTCTATTTTTAGTGGCGCTTCGAGTCCGATAAATACTCGATTCATTGACCACGGAAGGTGATATATCATCACCGACTTAACCAACCATACTTGCTGTTTAAATATTGATCAAGATCACTTATTTATCTAATTATCTGAAAAATTGCCAAAAAAAAGCCTCACATTCATAGGTGAGGCGGCTTTCAAGGTAAAAAATTAAATGAATATTTAATGTACAGCGCTAAAAAAAGATTGCTGACCGAAGAGATTGCCTTGCTCAATGCGTACGTCGGCATGTAAGTGACTGTTTACGTCTTCAAGCACTATGCCCATAGCTCGGGCACTTTTAGCCACGATTTGTAGGCGACGATTATCCCGCGCATCTAATGATTGAGTCCAAGTAATGACTGCACTGGACGTACCACTTGTTAAGGCTTTTTCCATCGCCCACAGGGTTTCTACTTCATCTTTAGCATGTACCAGTAAGACTCTATCCATACGCACACCTGCGCTGGCGAGCATTTGCTTGTAGCCAATACTTGGTGGGTTGATGAGCACTAACCAACGGCCCTGTTGGCTTAACTGAGCGAGTTGCGCACTCAGATGAATTAATTCTTGGCGACCTTGAGTTTTAGTGGGCATACAGGCGATAGGTGTGTGATGCCAATCATAATCGGCTGCACGAACTTCATCATCACGCCACAATCCCGGATGGCGCGGGGCATTGCCAATTAGTTTGTTCATAGCCAATCTCCATTACGGATCACACCGACGGCGAGTCCTTCAATTGTTAAACTTTGAAAGCCTAAATCCACTTTAATTGGAGAGTAGTCTTCATTTTCGGCGTGTAGATAGACCACATTACCTTTTTTTTCGAAACGTTTAACTGTGACATCGTCGTCGACTCTAGCGACAACCACTTGACCATTCCTAGCTTGTTCTACTTTATGAACTGCCAGTAAATCTCCTTCGAGAATACCAATATTTTTCATACTGTCGCCTTTAACTCGTAGTAAAAAGTCGGCAGCGGGATGGAACATGTTTGGGTCGACTTGGTAATACTGTTCTACGTGTTCTTGGGCGAGAATCGGTTCACCTGCAGCCACTTGGCCTATAAGAGGTAAACCTGTTTCAGTTACATCCTCCACTTCAGCAGTGAGGCGAATACCTCGTGAGGTGCCGGGTATAATCTCGATACAGCCTTTTTTCGCCAACGCTTTTAGATGTTCTTCAGCTGCATTGGCACTCTTAAAACCTAAGCGGGTGGCAATTTCAGCCCGAGTAGGTGGCATGCCAGTGTCGGCAATATTTCGTTTGATTAGCTCTAAAATTTCAGCTTGGCGTGGCGTCAAAGGTCTCATGGTCTTTCCTGTTTTTCTATACAGTTACTGTTAGTATATACAGTATTGTTTGCAGCGCAAGTATTAACCACTTTTTAACCATATCGGAGAGAATTAGCGAATATTCCCTATAGTCTGGTATTCTATCGGGCTAGTGAACGTACTTAATTGCATAAGAATAATGCCTAAACATGACTCTCTTTGGTTAAAATCATTACGTTGGATCCAAAAACAATTGGTGCATACCATTGTGGTGCCTCAGGATCCCTTTGCCGATCTGAATCTGGATGCCTCCAGACCTCTTGCTTATGTGATGAAAACAGAATCACTTAGTGACATTGCTGCACTGAGTGAAATAACCGCTAAACTCGGGCTGCCTAGTCCCTATGAGCCGTTAGTCGCTAATGGCGTAGTTGCACCGCGAGTCGTTTGCCTTCAAGGGCGCAAGCCGTTGTTTGGTGAGCGTACCGGCAATGAACCTTTCCTCGAATGTTTTATGCGCTTATTAGCGGTGCATAAACAACATCCTGAGCTCGATATTCAACTGGTACCCGTCAGTTTGTATTGGGGGAGAACGCCAGGGAAAGAGGACGATACGATGAAGGCGGCCGTATTTGAGCGGGAAAACCCGACTTGGCTGCGCAAGTGCCTAATGATTCTGTTCTTAGGTCGACATAATTTTGTGCAGTTTTCCAATGCAGTATCTCTGCGTTATATGGCTGATGAGCATGGTACTGATATGGGTATTGCCCATAAGTTAGCGCGAGTGGCGCGAGTGCATTTCCGTCGCCAACGTAAAGTGATGACAGGGCCTGTGTTGCCTAATCGCCAAGCGTTATTTCATTCGCTGTTAAAATCTGAATCAATACGTAAAGCGATTCAAGAAGAAGCCGCTACCAAAAAGATTTCAGAAACCCAAGCGCGCGAGACGGCTATTGAGTATCTCGATGAAATTGCTGCTGATTATTCTGATAGCTTAGTTCGTATTGCCGAGCGTTTCTTAACTTGGTTGTGGAATAAGCTTTATAGCGGGATCAACATTAAAGGCGCCGAGCAAGTTCGTCAGTTACACCACGATGGTCACGAGATTGTCTATGTGCCTTGCCATCGCAGCCATATGGATTACCTGCTGTTATCGTATATTTTGTATTATCAAGGTATGGTTCCGCCGCACATTGCTGCTGGTATAAACCTTAATTTTTGGCCCGCTGGGCCTATGTTCCGTCGCGGTGGTGCTTTCTTTATTCGTCGTAGCTTTAATGGCAATAAGCTTTATACCGCAGTATTCCGTGAATATTTAGACCAGCTATTTGCGAAAGGTTATTCGGTAGAATACTTCTCTGAAGGCGGCCGCTCACGTACGGGTCGTCTGTTGGCACCCAAAACGGGCATGATCGCCATGACAATGAATAGCGTACTACGCGGTATTGAACGTCCGGTAACGCTAGTGCCTGTGTATTTAGGCTATGACCATGTGATGGAAGTGGCGACTTACCATAAAGAGTTAAGTGGTAAGAAAAAGAAAAAAGAATCAGTCTGGCAGGTATTTGGTGCGATTCGCAAACTCGGTAATTTCGGTCAAGGTTATGTGAATTTTGGCGAGCCGATTACTCTGCAAAACTTTTTGAATGAACGCGCACCCAACTGGCGTGCTGAGCTTGCTGATGATCCCGAGCAAAAACCAAGTTGGTTAACACCAGCGGTAAATGTTCTGGCTAATCGGGTTATGACCCATATCAATGATGCCGCGGCAGCGAGTTCAGTGACATTAACAAGCTTAGTGTTACTCGCCACAGATCAAAATGCCTTACAGCGCAGTCTGCTAGAGCGTCAGCTTGATTTGTATTTAACCTTACTTAAAAAAGTGCCTTACACTGCTTATACTTCGGTTGCCGAAGGAGATGGCAAGCTGTTAGTGCAGCAGGGCTTAGAGCTAAATAAGTTTGTTGTATCCGCCGACTCCCTAGGTGAAATCGTGTCGATCGAAGCAAGTCAGGCGGTCTCTATGACTTACTATCGTAATAATATCATTCACTTATTTATTGTACCGTCATTAATCGCTAGCTGTTTAACGCATAATGAGCAAATTCAGCGTCAGCAAGTCGCGTCAGTCGTTGCCGATTTTTATCCACTGCTGAAAGCCGAACTCTTCATGGGAATTAAAGACTTACCAGCCTATGTTGAGCAAGTGCTGGATTTCCTGATTGAACAAGGATTAGTGGTTGAGACTGATACCTTAGCTATCGTGCCTGAGCACACTAGCCAACTATTGTTGTTGGCCAGTTCAGTGAGTGAGACCCTGCAGCGCTACGCCATTATTTTCAACTTGTTAGCGAATAGACCTAAGATGGAACGCTCAGAGCTTGAATCTGAGAGTCATCTACTGGCTCAGCGTTTAGGGGCTTTGCATGGTATTACCGCACCTGAGTTTTACGATAAAAAACTTTATGGCACATTGAGCGTTAAGTTAAAAGCATTGGGTTATCTGGCGGATAGCGAAGATAAGTCCAATATCAATCGCATTCGAGATCAAGCCAATAATTTATTACGTCCGTCAGTGAGACAAACCATAGTGGCGAGTGTCACCGCGGAGCACATTGTTTAATGGCAAATCATATGAATGCGGCTAAGCATAAGCCCACAGGTAAGTCCTTGCTCGGCGGCGCCATGATTATTGCCGGCACGACAGTAGGTGCAGGGATGTTTTCTCTGCCCGTGGTCGGTGCAGGTATGTGGTTTGGCTATTCGATTTTAATGTTATTGGGCATTTGGTTTTGCATGTTGATGTCGGGCTTATTGTTGCTCGAAACCAATTTACATTTCGAACCTGGTGCTAGCTTCGACACCTTAAGCAAGCAAACTCTTGGGCAGTTTTGGCGGATAGTGAACGGCGTTTCTATCGCGTTCGTGTTGTATATTTTGACCTATGCTTATATCAGCGGCGGTGGTTCGATTGTGAATCACAGCTTGCAGGGCATGGGAATTGAGTTACCGCAAAGTGTGGCAGGGCTAGTGTTCGCCATAGTATTGGCGAGCATAGTGTTGATCAGCACTAAAGCCGTGGATCGGATTACCACGATTATGCTCGGCGGTATGATCATTACCTTCTTCCTCGCTATCGGCAATTTACTGATCGAAATTGATGTGACTAAGTTGCTCGAACCTGATGGTAATAACCGCTTTTCACCTTATCTGTGGGCGGCGCTACCCTTTGGTCTTGCCAGCTTTGGATACCACGGTAACGTTCCCAGCTTAGTGAAGTATTACGGCAAAGATTCCTCCACCATTATCAAGGCGATTTTCGTTGGTACTTTTATCGCGCTGGTGATTTATGTCTGTTGGTTAGTGGCGACTATGGGCAATATTCCCCGCAGCCAGTTTATCGACATTATTGCTCAAGGTGGCAATATGGGTGTGTTGGTGGGCGCTTTGTCTGAGGTGATGGCGAGTAGCTGGTTAAACAGTATGTTGTCGCTGTTTGCTAACTTGGCGGTAGCTTCATCTTTCTTAGGGGTGACCTTAGGTCTGTTTGATTATCTCGCCGATTTATTTGGTTTTGACGATTCGCGCTCGGGCCGGATGAAAACCGCATTAGTGACATTTGTACCCCCAACGATTTTAGGTTTACTCTTCCCTGATGGTTTTTTAGTGGCGATTGGCTTTGCGGCATTAGCGGCAACTGTGTGGGCGGTAATCGTCCCAGCACTGATGGCCTATAAATCGCGGCAGTTATTCCCCGAGAGTACAGGTTTTAGAGTGATAGGCGGTACACCGCTGATTATTCTTGTGGTGTTATTTGGCATAGTCACAGGGGCTTGTCATCTGTTAGCGATGGCACATTTACTGCCGCAATATTCCTGATGTGGGACGATTTCTGTTATTGCTGACACCCAAGGCGCTACCTTTGCGGTGATCAAGCTTAATCAAATGTGACGGCCATATTTAGGACTATCATTAAGATGAAAAACGGCGACGCTAAATCGCCGTTTTTATTTGTCTAACTATTTGTTTAATTAGCGTTATCAATCATGATTGTTTCAGGGCATGAGCCTCTGCCTGCCTTGTTGGCTTTGGCGAGTAGGCTAGGCAAGGAGTCTGAGGCTTTAATGACCTCGGGCAAATTAATGCGGATTTCACTCAGTAATCCCTTGCCACATTCTAGGCTCATTTTAGTGTGAGCACCTTGACCGAAGCTGTTATCAAAACTTTGGTTTAACTCACTTTTACTGACACTCTTACCTATGTTGTCATGAATAAATTTTTGTACCCATGCCGAGGCATTGACCGCTTGGGTCAGCTGGGTTGCCAATAAAAAGTACTCGTTAGGGTCTTGGCTACGGCAAGTGCCGTGTTTCCACCATTCGTGGCGTTCTAAACAGGTGCCATATTGGGCGCTTGGCATGACTTCTTCTAAATTTTTGCGCACCGATGGATTCAGTTCAAACTCCGGATAAGTACAGAAATCATTCGGTTGCAGTTTGACTGTGCTGCAATAGCCATATCGCGTGCCGCATTGTTGTTTATTCGGCCACAGTCCGTGCAGGCTGAAGTGTTGCCATTGGCTCGATTCTGGTGTTTGGCTGAGGGCGCGGCATTCGGCTTTACGGCGGCCATAGAGTTCACAGAAGGTGCTTTGCCAGCTTAATGCGAGCACGTTAGCATCGAATTCGCCACCAATTTTGCATTGATCCTCCTGCTTTTTCTCTACAGTTCCCCGTTCTTTAAAGCTATCTCTGTTTTTCGCTTTGATATCTGATGCTGTGGTGGTTTGCGCGGGTTCTACTGCCGTTGCAGGTGTCGATACATTACTGCCTGCAACGTTGAACAGATACTGACCACAAGCGCCACTGATCCAGCGCATGGGAGACTTCACTGCGTTGGTACGCACTCGCAGCCAATCAGGTTTGGCGCTGTTGCCGAGGATTTCGAGTACAGGGTAGCGCTCACCAATATTGCTCTGCCATTGGTCTGGATTTGTCTGCTTATTTTTCGATTGAAATAGCTCACAGCGTTTGTCGGCAACGAATTCACCGGTAGCGGGTGCGGCAAAGGCGGGTGCTGTAATGATTAGCGCAGCGCATAAACCGAATGCAGCAAGTAACGCGCGTGATGGGGTTTTAAGGGAAAGTGCTTGCGGCCATATCCGGCTGATAGTTAAACAAAATGACTTGGTCATGTGATGGGATCCTTCCTGCTGCAGTGAATTGAGTCAATTCTGTGTGGCACTGAGTCAATGGTACACATAAGCGCTATAAACTTAGAGGCTTATTTTAATCAGCGTGGTGTGCTGTTGCTCGTTCATATCCTGTGGCTTTCTATCATCAAACTTTGTTCGGATGATCTTGGTAAGTATTTTTCCATATTGAATAAAAAATCCCCTCAAACCTCATCGCTGGAGGGGATATTTATAAGTGCGCTATTGCTGTTAACTCACATGCGCGGTTTCGTTCTTTAGCTTACGCGAGTAAATCAGTAGATAGAGTGCGGGCAGGACAAACAGTGACAATAATGGGGCTGTAACCATGCCGCCGACCATAGGTGCGGCAATTTTTTGCATCACATCGTTACCCGATCCTGCACCCCACATAATGGGTAGCAGGCCGAAGAAGATAGTGGCCACTGTCATCGCCTTAGGGCGAATGCGCATGACCGCCCCTTCGATTAAGGCTTCTTTGAGATCGGTCACTGTGTGGTAGTTATTCTTTTCCTGCCTGTGCTTAATCGCATTATTGAGGTAAATAAGCATGATCACCCCAAACTCAGCTGCAACACCGGCCAAAGCTATCATACCCACAGCAACGGCGACCGAGATGTTGTAATCCAGTAAGTACAGGAGCCAAGTGCTGCCGACCAAGGCGAAGGGCAGGCTGAGCATTATGATGCTCGCTTGCATAGTGGAGCCAAAGGTCATCATCAGCAGGATGAAAATTACGGCTAACGCCATAGGGATCACTTGCTTCAGTTTTGCATCTACCCGTTGCATATATTCGTACTGCCCAGCAAAGGTGTAGCTGTAACGGGGTGGTACCTTGAGTTCGGCAGCTAAAGCTTGCTTAGCGGTGCTAATGTATTCGCCGATAGACGTGCCTTCAATATCGATAAATACCCAAGAGATTAAACGTCCGTTTTCACTGGTGAGCATAGGTGCGCCATCGGTGATTTCTATATCCGCTAAATTTCGCAGTGGTAGATAATTCCCCGATTTAGTGATCACAGGGAGTTCGCGCAGCTTTTCGATATTATCGCGTAGCTCACGGGGATAACGTAGGTTGATGGGATAGCGCTCAGCCCCTTGTACCGACTCGCCAATATCCATACCGCCAATGGCGTAACGCACGACATCTTGAATATCTTGTAGTGACATACCGTAACGTGCGGCGACATCCAGTTTTGGGGTGATATCAATATAACGCCCGCCGCCACTGCGTTCAGCATAGGCTGATTTTGTGTGTGGCACTTTGCTTAAGATGGCTTCTATCTTAGCTCCTATGCTTTGCAGCTCGTTGACATCGGCACCAGTGATCTTAATGCCGACGGGGGTTTTTATCCCCGTAGAGAGCATGTCAATACGGGTTTTGATGGGTTGTACCCAAGCATTGGTGAGTCCTGGTACTTTGACGGTTTGCTGTAGTTGGGCAATGATGCCATCTAAGGTCATGCCTTCACGCCATTCCTCATGGGGTTTGAGCATGATAGTGGTTTCAAGCATGGTCAGCGGCGCGGGATCGGTCGCGGTTTCTGCGCGGCCCACTTTACCGAATACGCGAGCGACTTCGGGGACGGTTTTGATTAAACGATCTGTTTGCTGCAATACTTCGGCGGCTTTACTGGCACTGATCCCAGGTAAAGCGGTTGGCATGTAGAGGAGATCACCTTCTTCTAACTGGGGCATAAACTCACTACCCATGCGTGTCATGGGATACCACGCGCTAACCAATGCAATCAATGCAAATCCTAGGGTGATTTTAGGAAATTTAAGTACCAGATTAAGCGACGGTTTGTATAAAGCAATTAAGACGCGACTAATGGGATTTTTATTTTCACTCGGAATTTTTCCGCGAATAAAATAGCCCATTAAAATGGGCACCAATGTGATCGCCAGTAATGCAGAGGCTGCCATAGCAAAGGATTTAGTATATGCCAATGGGGCAAATAGTCGGCCTTCTTGCGCTTCGAGAGCAAATACAGGTACAAAGCTTAAGGTAATAATAATTAATGAGAAAAAGAGTGCTGGGCCGACTTCGATGGAGGCTTCTGTCACGATCCGCCAATGCTCTTTGGTATCGGGTTCTCGGTTGTGTTCTACGTGAAACTGCTCCAAATGTTTGTGCAGGTTTTCGATCATCACAATCGCGCCATCCACAACAGCACCGATGGCAATGGCAATCCCACCCAAACTCATAATATTGGCATTCACGCCCATTTTATTCATCACGATAAAGGCGATAAGTATCGACAGCGGAAGGGTAATGATGGCTACTAAGGTTGAGCGAGCATGCAGTAAAAACAGCAGGCAAACTAAGCCTACGACGAGCATCTCTTCGATAACCTTACTGAACAGATTATCTACTGAGTTGAGGATCAGTTGCGATCTGTCATAGGTCGGGATGATCTCAACCCCATCGGGCAGGCCGGCTTTGAGTTCTTCGAGTTTAACTTTTACCGCATCTATGGTTGCGAGGGCATTTTCGCCGTAGCGCATCACAATTATGCCACCCACGACTTCACCTTCACCGTCAAGCTCGGCAATACCGCGGCGTGAAGCTGGGCCTTTGCGTACGGTGGCGACATCCTTGAGTAATAGGCCCGTCCCCGATGGGCTGGTGATGCCTAGTGGAATTTCACGAAAATCTTCAAGGGTTTGACGATAACCCTTGGCGCGTACCATATACTCGGCTTCCGCCATTTCGATGACCGAGCCACCCGCTTCGTTATTGGATTTTTCTATCGCATCTTTAATGCTGGCAATATCCAGTTTATAGATTGCCATTTTGTCCGGTTCGAGCACAATCTGATAGGTTTGCTCCATACCGCCTACTGTGGCGACTTCCGATACCCCGGCAACACTTTGTAATTCAAGTTTGAGATACCAATCCTGCAGGCTTTTAAGTTGCGATAAATCTAAACTGCCAGAGCGATCGACCAATGCATATTCAAACACCCAACCCACGCCGGATGCATCGGGACCGAGAGACGGTTGTACACCCGGTGGCAAGCGGCTACTGATCTGACTTAAGTATTCCAATACCCGTGAGCGCGCCCAGTAGATATCAGTACCATCTTCAAAAATCACATAGACATAGGAGTCGCCAAACATGGAATAGCCACGTACGGTTTTAGCACCCGGGACGGCTAACATGGCGGTCGATAATGGATAAGTCACTTGTTCTTCTACCAATTTAGGTGCTTGCCCAGGGTAGGAGGTTTTAATAATGACTTGCACATCCGATAGATCGGGCAGTGCATCGAGTGGCGTTTTCCGCAGCTCTTGTACGCCCCAAACAGTGATCATGATGGCGATGATTAACACCATAAGTCGCTGCCTGATGGAGGCTTCGATAATGTACTTTAACATGACGCGCTCCTAGTGCTGATGACCGCTGCTTAAACGCATTAAGCTGCCCTTGAGGCTGGCTTCGGAATCGAGTAAAAATTGTCCTGATATCACCACACTTTCACCTTCGGTTAAACCTGAGATAATCTCTGCTTTACCTTGACTCATCATGCCAACGGTGACGACCTTGGCGGCAAAACTATGGTCGTCTTGTCTGACAATGACACGATTCTCTTTACCGGTTTGGATTAAGGCTTCCTGAGGGATCACGAGGGCGTCTTTATTGGGGCCACCAAAAAGGGCGACTTTAGCGAGGGTTTTGGGTCTTAGGTCGATCTGGGTATTATTCAACACCACTCGAACTCGTAGGCTACGGGTGACAGGATCAAGCTCAGGGTAGATATAATCGATCGTGCCCTCGATACCGCTGACGTTCATTGCTGGAACGGCAATGTTGGCTTTCTGGCCTTTGGCAATCCAACTTTGTTCATTTTCAAACACATCGGCTATGACCCATACCTTGGATAAATCGACTAACGACATGACCTCAGTGGATGGGTCAATATACATGCCATCTCGGATTGAAAGTGTTTCAACCACCCCATCCTGCTGTGCATAAAAAGGTACCCGATATTGGGTTTGGCGCGAACTCGCTAAGAGTTTGATCTGTTGTTCGTTAAACCCAAGGAACGACAATCTTAATCCCGCTCTGCGAACCAGATCTTGATATCTTTGGTTACCAGACGTTTTCGCTGTATCTAAAGCGAGTAGGTAATCATCTTGAGCATTGACCAAATCGGGTGAATAGATCTCATAAAGAAGCTGACCTTTTTTGACAGTGTCGCCCACGGATTTGACCATGAGCTTTTCAATCCAGCCGGTGACGCGGGCATGGATATGGGTGATCTGGCTTTCGTCGTAATCGATTTGACCGACGGTTTCGACGAATTTCCACAGTGTGTCGCGTTCAACCTTGGCAACTTTGAGTGCCAGCGCTTGCTGCATACTGCCGGAAACATTGATATTGATTTCTTGGGTATTGCCGCCCGTTTCGACCTTTTCTAGGTTCATGCCGCAGATAGGGCAAGTGCCGGGTACGTCACTGATAATGTGGGCATGCATAGGGCAAACGTACTTAATTGTTGTCACATTATTTTGGGCTTTAACTACACTGTCGGCCTTAGGTGTTGGGGTATCGAATACCTGACTCGACGCTTTCGCTGCCAAGGTTTGCCCATGCTCAGAGGCTTGGTGATCTGCGGCTTGATGCTGCGCATGCTCGGCCGCAGAGTTCGCGGCATCTTGTTTCTCAACTAAAAACATATTGCACTGAGGGCAGCGACCAGGCTCATGGCTGAGCACTTCAGGATGCATAGGGCAAGTGTAGGTTTTGACTTGATTTAACGGATTACTCTTCGGCGCTGTTGCAGAATTTACTGCCGCTTCGGTCGCCACTGGCTGTTGTGTGCTCGCCAGTTGGGCATGGCTCAACCAAGGCGTACCTAAGAGTAAGCTACTCAAGATTAGTACGGCTTTAGGGGTCTGCTTTTTTACGGTTTTAAATGAATTCATATGCCTCATCTCCAGCCTAGCTTAGTGGTGTTTGTGGTCGTTTTTTGCCGCACCTTCAGCTGGTTTTGCTTCTACTGCCTTTGGCTCTAAGTTCATACCACATTGAGGGCAAGTATCCTCTCTGCTGCCAGTCACTTCAGGGTGCATAGGGCAAACATGGGTATGGGCTTGTTGCTGTGGATTGGCATTGTCGTGTTGATGTGCGTGCGGCGCGGCCGTCGCAAACACGCTTGTGCTGGTCAGCAAGAATGCGATTAAGGCGAGATTAGTTAGTGTTTTCATATTATTCACTCCACCGGATTAACGGCCGAATACGAGCGCATAAACGTCAGTGAGCACAGTGGATCAAAGCGGTTCGCTTCGATAGACGGATTGATGCCACAATTTGGCATTCAGCTCAGTAATCAACGTTTTGCTAGACTCGGGTGCACGATTTAATGATAAGGCACCACAATAAACGGCTAAATAGGGCGTTAGCTTAGGGCTAACAGTATTGTCGTTTTAGCTTGGTCGTTTGGCTTTTTTAAGGGTTGATTTGCCCAATAAGCACAAAGTAGGGCTAGGCTATCGGTGGTTTAAAGGCCGAAGACAAAGAGATAGAGTGGAAATGAGGCATAGGAGTGGCCATTGCAGTATCGCTCATGCTCACACTTGGCCAGAGGTGTGGGCTGAATAGAGTGCCAGCGACTGAAATCGTCAAACAATGACCACAATCATTTGAACATGATGTGGTGCCATCACAGCAATGCTGTTTCGCGCCGGGAAGCATTTTATCGTTGCAGCAATCCGCGTTGGCCATTGAATGTGAGTCAGAAGGGTTCTCCGTGTCCATCTGCATCATTGTAGCGTGGTACATTTGGGAGGAAACCTCATGATCCATCGCACTCATATCCATAGTGTGTGGCACCATGGCGTGACCATTAGACACGACACTTTGCCCGACGAGTGCGAGTAGAGTGAATATGACTAAAAAGTAACGACCGAGTGTGTGATGCATAAGTCTTCCAAATGATGAACGGCTCGATTCTAGCATAGCGATGTTTAGCTGTAATGATTTAACTCACACTTCAGTTAACGCCTCAATTTAAATATCTAATTCATCTAAATTAGCCAATAGAATTTCTGACTCGCAGTTTTGTCTTCAACGGGCTTATCATGAATATGACTGCGTATTTTAAGAGACTCAAATTGATCGTAGAAAGTTTCATTTCGAACAGTATTATTCGGCTTACCTGCGTTTACCATTTATTTCTGCTTCACTCTTAAGGTGCAATAAACATGGTGGTGATCACATTTCTGTTTTCTAGAAAATAAATTTCTAGTTCTAGATTATCAAGGGAAAACCTGACTATAAAAAATCGGTAACTTGCGATTATCGGGTGATTGCATTAGCTTTAGTTAAAGTGCATCACAGTTCAGCTAGCGGTTTTTACCAAATGATGTCCAAATAGTTAGAGCTAAGTCTCATTTTGCGCTTTAAGGTTAATGCAATCAGCAAATTTCTGCTTAAAATCAAATTTCTAATAAATGAAAGAACATAAAATAGTCTTATAAAAACTAATTTTGACAATTTTGGAGATAGAGTGATGAACTGGCGTGCACTATTTAAACCTAGCGCGAAATATTCAATCCTGGCGCTACTGGTCGTCGGTATTGTGATCGGTGTTGTGGGCTATTTCACAACACAGCAAACATTACACGCGACCAGTACAGATGAGTTCTGTATGTCTTGCCATAGCAATCATTCGCTTAAGGATGAAGTGTTGGCTTCTGCCCATGGCGGCGGCAAAGCGGGGATTACGGTTCAGTGTCAAGACTGTCACTTACCCCATGGCCCAGTCGATTATTTGATCAAAAAAATCATCGTATCTAAAGATTTATATGGTTTCATGACAATTGATGGCTTTAACACTCAAGCTTGGTTAGATGAAAATCGTAAAGAACAAGCAGATAAAGCGCTGAATTATTTCCGTGCGAACGATTCTGCTAACTGTCAGCATTGCCACACTCGTATTTACGAGAATCAGCCAGAAACTATGAGTAAAATGGCTGTAAGAATGCACTCAAATAACTTCAAGAAAGAACCTGACGCGAGAAAGACCTGTGTTGACTGCCATAAAGGCGTAGCACACCTCTATCCAAAAGGATAAGGTTTAGCGATTAAGTTTCTTAATTGATAGCCATTAAAAAGCCCTCTGTTGAGGGCTTTTTTTGTCTGTGTCTGAGTACTCGGTTAATTCGCTTGAGTCATCACTTTTTGCCGATAAGTTAACAGGCTGAAAATTCCGAAGATAAACACTTGTAGATAATCTTGTTTCGTTAATGGCAGCAAGGTCTTAAACAGCATGTGGAAAATCGCGACTTGGAAGCAATGCATCATGCAAGTAATGGCAAACAGGATATTTAAAATAATCGCCACATTGCCTTCAAAGGGGGTGACTAAGTTGTAGGCCATCATCAACCATGCAATCAGAGTGATGGCTTTACCTAAGTTAATTAATAAGGGCATGGTTTTCATCTTCGATGGGCTCAACAGCGGTTTCTGAGTGATATTGATATAAACGGTAGCTCACTTGCCCCGCATTCTTTTCTTTTAAGGCGTGCCAGCGAGAAGGGATAGCCAGTTGCATCAATTCAGACTCGATTTCGACATAAATCAGCGCACCATCATTGAGCCAACCTTGAGTATCGAGCAGTTGAATCGTCTTTTCTGCCAATCCCTTACGAAAGGGTGGATCGATAAATACCAGATCGAAACCTTGCTCGCAGCCCCTTTGCAGTACCACTAACGTATCAGCATTGAGCACGTCGGCCTTATCGCATTTAAGGGTTTGTAGATTTTCTTTTAATTGCATGGCTGCGCTGCGTTGCAACTCGATAATTTTGGCGAAACTGGCATAACGAGATAGGGCTTCGAGTGCTAATGCGCCGCTCCCGCCAAAACAGTCTAGCACGCGAGCATTAACAACACTGTTGGCTAACCAGTTAAAAAGCGTTTCGCGCACTCTATCTGGTGTTGGTCTTAAGCCATCGAGATCCTGAATAGGTAAGCGACGCGAACGCCATTGCCCGCCAATGATCCGCACTTGTCCACTGCCGGGTTTATTTTTGGCTGTTTGACCCTTGGTCACATTATTTTTGACCGTTCGATGATTAACCAAAGTGCCCCCGTGATTTTGCCTGAAGAAAGAAAGTGGTAGACTGTGCCACCTTAATAAAGGCCGCTATTTTATATCAAAGTCTCACTAAAAGGTGAGAAGGCTGAGTGAGCTTAGCTAATTGCCGACTTTTCGGGCGTAATTTCCGAGGCAATCTGGTATAACATCAGGGTCTTATTCAAAAATTCAACACTGAAGTAGAGCGCTGGAATCACACATGGCAAAGAAAGGTTTTTTCTCCTGGTTTCGTAAAGATAAGTCACAAGATGAGGTCGTCGCTGAAACGCCAGTTGTTACTCCAACACAAGACACTGAAGCAGCACAGCGTGTAGCGCAGGAACAAGTAGAGGCACAGCATTTAGACGCTGACGCTCAGGCGGCCGCAGAAGCGCTGGCAGTAGAACAGTTAGCTGTCGAGCAGGCGCAAGCCGAGCGTATTGTCCAAGAACAAGCAGCCATCGAGGCCCAGTGTTTAGCCGAGCAACAAGCCGAAGCAGCACGTATTGCTACCGCTCAGTTAGAAGCTGAACAATTGGCAGCACACCAGTTAGCGGTTGAGCAAGCCGCCGCAGAGCAATTAGCTCAAGCAGAGGCGGCGCGTGTAGTTGCCGCTCAGCTAGAAGCAGAATTACTCGCAGCGGAACAAGCTGAACTTGCCCGCTTGGCCGCTGAAGCCTTAGCGGCAGAACAACTTGCTGGCGAAGCACTAGCACGTGAGCAAGCAGAGTCTTTAGTTCAGCAACAAGCTGAAACTGAGCAAACTGTTATAGCCGTTGCTGAATTACAACCAGAGCCGCAGGCTAGACCGGTTAAAGAAGGCTTGTTTGCTCGCCTGAAGCGCGGCTTAATGCGTACCAGCGAGAATATTGGTAGCGGCTTTATCGGACTATTTCGCGGTAAAAAAATTGATGACGATCTGTTTGAAGAACTCGAAGAGCAATTATTAATCGCCGACGTGGGTGTCGAAACCACTACGCGATTAATTAAGAATTTGACCGAGCATGCCTCACGTAAACAGCTTAAAGATGCCGAAGCTTTATATGAATTGCTGCGGGATGAGTTGCAAAAAACACTCGATCCTGTCGCTATCCCGTTAGTACCAGATAATGCCAACGGCCCATTTGTTATTTTAATGGTGGGTGTTAATGGTGTGGGTAAAACGACCACCATCGGTAAAATGGCCAAACAGTACCAGAGCCAAGGTAAATCAGTGATGTTAGCTGCGGGTGATACTTTCCGTGCCGCCGCGGTTGAGCAGCTACAAGTTTGGGGACAGCGCAACGACATTACCGTGATTGCCCAGCATACAGGCGCTGATAGTGCTTCGGTATTGTTTGATGCCTTACAAGCCGCCAAAGCGCGTAAAGTCGATGTATTGATTGCCGACACAGCGGGTCGTTTGCAAAATAAAGCACATCTAATGGAAGAATTGAAAAAAGTCGTACGAGTAATGAAAAAGCTCGACCCCGATACACCACATGAGGTCATGCTGACACTCGATGCCAGCACAGGACAAAATGCGATTAGCCAAGCGCAATTATTCCAAGAAGCCGTAGGTGTAACGGGTATTACCATCAGTAAGTTAGATGGAACGGCTAAGGGCGGTGTTGTGTTTGCGATTGCCGACAAGTTTAATATCCCAATCCGTTATATCGGTGTTGGTGAGCAAATTGATGATTTGCGCCCCTTTAATTCGAAAGAATTTATCGAAGCCTTGTTCACCCAAGAAAAAGTGGATAGCTAATTTATGATTGATTTTCAGCAGGTCAGTAAGATTTATCCTGGCGGCCAAATGGCGCTGGAAGATGTGAATTTTCATCTACAACAGGGTGAAATGGCATTTTTAACCGGCCACTCGGGTGCGGGTAAGAGTACGCTGTTGAAATTAATCACAGTTATTGAGCGCGCGACGACTGGCCGCGTGGCGATTAATGGCTTCGACATTGCCAAGTTAAGCGCTAAACATGTGCCGTATTTACGCCGTAATATCGGGATGATTTTTCAAAATCATCACTTGTTAATGGATAGAAGTGTTTTTGATAACGTCGCCTTACCGCTGGTGATAGAAGGTTTTTCCCATGGTGAGATCCGTAAGCGTGTGGCTGGCGCCCTCGACATGGTGGGGCTATATGGCAAAGAGCGTCATAACCCAGTCATGTTGTCAGGCGGTGAGCAGCAACGTGTCGGTATTGCCCGTGCCATTGTGAACAAACCGCTTTTACTACTTGCCGACGAGCCAACGGGTAACTTAGATCCCAAGCTATCGATGGATATTTTACGCTTATTTGAAACCTTTAATGATGCCGGCACTAGCGTGCTCATTGCCACCCACGATTTGGGATTAATCGCGCGGATGAAATATCGCACTTTTACGCTTAAACAGGGACGTATGTTGGACACGCAAGAGCTACATCACAGCCTGCACGCGCGTAGCACACCGCTTAATAGAGGTGAAGGCCAATGAGCACTAGCGCAAAATTAACGCGTAGTAAATTACCCTTTTCGGGGCGGTTTGTGATGTTCTTTATTCGTCATGCGCAGCAAGCGATGGCGAGTCTTGGTGAGCTCTGGCGTAATCCAATATCCTCTGTGATGACGATGGCTGTACTCGGTGTGAGTTTGAGTTTACCGGCAGCCTTACAAGTATTAGTCAAAAATGCGGAAACCATCACTAGCTCGTGGAATAGTGCCGCTGAGATTTCCTTGTTTATTGATGATAATCGCAGTGACCAAACAATCCAGAGTTTGTTGACGCGTATTGGTACTTATTCTGAAGTTGATAAAGTGCTGTATATCGATAAAAATCAAGCTTTAGAGGAGTTTCAACGCCTGTCAGGGTTTGGTGAAGCCTTGGCCTATTTGGATCAAAACCCCTTACCGGCCGTTATAACCGTGACACCGACTAAGCGTTATTCAACGCCAGCGGGGGCGAGAGAGTTATTAACTAAACTAGAACGGGAACCTGAGATTAGTTTTGGCCGTTTAGATATTGAATGGTTAGAGCGTTTACAAGCTGTGGTTCGTCTGCTCGAGCGGACTGTGATGGCCATTGCGGCTCTCCTCATATTGGCTGTGGTATTAGTGATTGGTAATACTATCCGTCTTGCGATTATGAATCGACGTAGCGAAATCGAAGTGATGAAATTAGTCGGCGCAACCGAAGCTTTTATCCAACGTCCGTTCCTTTATACAGGGATATGGTACGGGGTTATTGGTGGCATATTAGCTTGGCTTATTATTAACTTATTAGTGTGGTATCTCGATTCGGCGTTGGCAGAATTGCTAGGGCTGTACGGTAGCCAGCTCGAAATGAAATCACTGACGTTTACTGAGCTATTACAGTTAGTCGGTCTAGCATCGTTTTTAGGTTGGTTGGGTTCGTATCTATCGGTTCGTCAACATATACGCGCTATTGAGCCGTCGTAATCACTAACTTGTGAAGTTAAAAAATAGCGAAAAAGTCGCTAAAAAAATCCACAGTGATGAACTTTTTTTCACTTGATATGTCTATTTTAACGAGTTAAAAAGGCTATCGGTAAACGCGCTAAGGTTGACATAGTCTGTCAATTAGCCGATAGTTCGTCAGCTTATTCTTAAGGTGTTTCGTTAACAAACCCAAGAATACACTCGTAAGTAGTCTGATAAAATGTAGGAGAGCGAATGACCTTTCAAACGCAATCAATGGCACTGACTGTCCCACAGGGCGCCAGTAGCCTAGAAGCTTATATCAATTCAGTGACTAGCATCAGCATGCTGGATGCTGAGGCTGAGTATGAGTTAGCCAAGCGTTTGCAGGAAACAGGCGATCTGCAGGCGGCGAAGCAACTGATTATGTCGCACTTACGTTTTGTTGTGCATGTCGCAAAAGGCTACTCAGGCTACGGCCTGCCACAGGCTGACTTGATCCAAGAAGGCAACATAGGTTTGATGAAAGCGGTTAAACGCTTCGATCCTGATGTTGGTGTGCGTCTGGTGTCTTTTGCTGTGCACTGGATCAAAGCTGAAATCCATGAATATGTGCTGAAAAACTGGCGCATTGTTAAAGTTGCCACCACTAAAGCGCAACGTAAGTTATTCTTTAATATCCGCAAAGCGAAAACTCGCTTAGGTTGGTTCAGCGATGCTGAAGTTACTATGGTTGCGGAAAATCTCGGTGTTTCTAAAGCTGATGTGACCGAAATGGAATCACGTATGGCGGCGCAGGATCCTGCATTTGATTTGACTAATGATCAAGATGAGGAGCATGACTTTGCTCCTGTGCATTATCTAGAAGATCATTCGTCAGATTTAGCGGAGAATATCGAAAACGACAACTGGGAATCCGATTCTCAAGGTCGTTTATTATCGGCGATTAAAACCTTAGATGAGCGTAGCCAGCATATTCTGCGCGCCCGTTGGTTAGATGATAATAAAACGACACTGCAAGAACTGGCAGAAACCTATCAAGTGTCGGCTGAGCGTATTCGCCAACTTGAGAAAAATGCCATGAATAAGCTAAAAGCTTGTATGGAAGCCTAAGTCGCGTTAATTACAAGTGGCTCAACCATAAAAAAACCTGCTGCGGCAGGTTTTTTTGTGGTTGAAATTCAGGTTAATAAATTAGCCACCAGCAAGGCTAGCAATCAGTGATTTTCGGTTCACTTTCAGCCCTGTCTGCTCACTACTCTCTGGCCATGAGTAATATTGTCTTGGACGTTTGAAACGGGCGATTTTATCGGCGAGAAATAATTCGAGTTCGCTGGTTATCGCCTCAGGCTGACGAGCTAAACTACCGCGAATAATGGCGGCGGGAAGATGACCAAATATATCGTCAGGTATGGGGAAAACGATAGCATCGTCTATTTGTGGGTGCTGCTTTAGTGCGGCTTCAATTTCTTCAGGCTGGATATTTTCGCCGCCGCTGATAAACATATTATCGACGCGGCCGAGGATGCGTAGATTACCATTCTCGTCCCATTCCCCCCTGTCTTTGGTATAAAACCAGCCATCTTGATCAACGCACGCTTGTATTCCATCGGGAGTGAGATAGCCCATAAATAGGCAAGCGCCGCGCACCCAAATAACACCGTCTTCGATTTTAAGCTCACGTTTGGGGAGTAATTTGCCACTGCTGCCGTCGCTTAAGGCGGGACCCGTGGTGATCTGCGAGCCCATTTCTGTCATGCCGTAACTGGTGTAGCTGGCGATATTACGCTGCTTAAGTTGCGTGAGTAAGTCGAGTGAGACGGCGCCGCCACCGAGTAATAAGGCTTTGATGCTTTCAAGCTTGCTACTGGTGCCGGTTAATAGTTTATTCAGCTGCGTAGGTACCAGAGAGAGATGACTTAGTTTATCTTGGTCAATTTGTTGGCTTAGACTAAGCGCATGATCTGGCATGACAACACTGGCACCGACTAAGGCGCAGCGATTTAATATTGCCAGACCACCAATGTGGAATAAGGGGAGTGATAGTAACCAAGCATCACCTTGTTCTAGCGCTATTAAGCTGCGAGCACCCTCAGCGTTGGCAATATGGTTAGCTAGGCAATGGACGGCTGCTTTGGGAAAGCCACTGGAGCCAGAGGTTAAAATCACATTGGCAGGACGTGACACATCGACAGGTTGAGGTAAGTCGGTGCTAACGCATTCAAAATCTAACTCTAATAGACGACAGTGTTGTAACCCAGTATTTTCCTGACTCCAAAAATAGCCTATCTGATGACTATCGATTAAACCTTGGATCTGCGTTAGGGGGAAACGTGGTGAGATAGGGAAAAAGATTGCCCCGATATCGATACAGGCCCAGTAGAGGCAAATCATCTCCAGATTATTACTGGCAACGCAAGCGAGGGATTGCCCTTGGTTGATACCCGCAGCACTTAACTGCTGATTAAGTGCGATAACGCGCTGACTTAATTCAGAGTAACTAATGTATTGTCCTGCCCGCTTGATGGCCGTTTGCTGTGGAAACGCAAGCGCAGCTTGGTGCACCGGTAACAGTGCTAACGACTTTGATAGGCGAGCATCTGGCAAATTAGTTTTCCTCACACTTTGGGACATCAAAATCATTTTGCTGCGTTAAATCAAGGGTGTGTTGTGCAATAAGCTCAAGTTGCGCCAGTGTCAGGCAGTGTTTTTTACCCGATGATATTAATAAATCTTGGCTAAAGGCGCTTAGGGTATCGAGTCCAGGGATTTCATCGGGAGTAAGGATAGTGGCTACATGAGCTAAATCGTGAATACCTACACTGCTCTCAAGGCTTGAACTGATAATACAACGTACGCCATAGCTTTGCGCCTTATCGATTAAATCAGCGAGCTTTTCGAGAGTGCCGAGCAACATAGGTTTAATCACCAGTGCTGTTAGACCTTTTTGCATCTCAAATTGATATGCGGGATCATTAAGCGACTCATCGAGGGCATATGGCATCCCAATCGCTTGATAAAATTCCACATTATCCTTTGGGGTATGGCAAGGTTCTTCAATGTATTCAATAGAATCTAGGGGGAGACACGCGGCAAACTCGATCGCTTGCTCGAGTGTAAAGCCTTGATTTGCATCTAAGCGTAGTTTGAGGTCTGGGCGGATACGTAGAATGCCATAAATGAGTTTAAGCTCATCTTCAATTGAGGACTGAGCCACTTTCACTTTCACTGAGTGAACGTCCATGCCAAGCGCAGCAATTTTGTTATCGAGTAAGTCTGTATTTGCATCCGTAGGATGATAAATCAAAGGAACAGTCGCGCTTTGCGGGCGGATAGCATCAAGTTTACCCATTAACTTGGCATGTAATAGACTTAGACCGAAAGCTAAGGAAGGGTAAGCGCTAGTGTCGGCATATTCCAGTAATGTGTCGAGATGCTGACCGCAGAGTTGCGGTAATAACTCAGCTAAAGAGTGTTGCACTTGAGCTAGCGATTCGCGGCTAAATCCTGCTAAGGCTTGTTGATTGATATCAATGCCAGAGAGTGGAGCAATGTCGACTTCGACTTGTCGATACTCGTCCTCTAAACGGACACTGGCTTGCAATACTAATCCAGCCCGGTGATCAATCCGTTGCTTGCCTACGGGTAATAATACGTCGAGCGGTAGTCGATATTGATACAGGCTAAGCGAAGTTAAGATCATATATTTCCTACATTTTAATACCATTATTTACCCAAGCAGCTTAATTATTGTTGAGCTTAATGCCTCGGGAGCAGCTTGGTGTATGTTGTGCCCAGCGCCGCTAATACTGTGGACGAGAATGGGCGCATGTAATTGCCACTCTTGAGCGAGGGCGTGGAACTTAGCATCTTGGCTGCCGGCAAAGAAATGGCATTCACAGGCAAGTTGTGAAGGCACATCCCATAATGAAACTTGGCGCGCTAATGAGGTGGCTAAGAATACCTGTTTAAGTATTTGCTTAGGATGCATGTCCAATATATGGGTTCGATATTCGATTAATCTTTTCCGTTTGGCGGCGCTCATATCGGCAAATACGGGCTGCAGGTACCACAAGCTTAAAAAATCTTTACTATTAAGATTGAGCAAACGTTCGGCCCACAGGGCATCACTTTGGCTTCTGGCGAGTTTTTCCTGCGGATCTTTAAGCCCTGGATGACAGGACTCGAGATTAAGACTCAATAATCGCTGCGGATAGGCTTTAGCAAGATGCAGGGCAATGCGCCCCCCTAATGAATAACCGTAGAGATGAAACTGGCCGTTACTTAGACTAAGGCTATCAAGCCGCATCATTATGTCTTGCGTGCAAAAGTTAAAATCAAACTTAGCCTCAGTCGCCCCCTCAGCTTGATTATCCCCATGGCCTGCAAGGTCTACACAAATACAGTGAAAGTGCTGACTTAGCGTAGGAATTAACGGCAACCAATCGGCCTTAGTGCCTAACAAGCCATGCAGTAGCACTAAGGTCGGTAGTGAAGCGTCACCGTAACGGGCCATGATTGGCATTAGCTTTGTTTCACCCATAAGTTGAGCGCGGCGATTTGGTCGCTGGCTTGGTTTTGGCTCACGTTGACCTCAATGATCGAAGCCCCCTGAAAATCTAGCGCCTCATTATAGCTATCTTGAAAATCGGCTAAATTATCCACTTGATTATAGGGCAAATTAAACATAGCTGCGGCATAGCCAAACTCTAAGCCGTGGCTGAGTCGATAATAATCACTACGAATTTTCTCATTCGGTACGGGCAATAAGTTGAAAATATTACCGCCATCGTTATTGAGAATGACGATGACTAACGGGCTAGTTAAGCTTTTAGCAATCGCTAGCGAGTTAAGATCGTGCAATTGCGATAAATCACCAATGATCAAACTAGTGGGTTTACCTGCGTGAGCCGCAATGCCACATGCAGTAGCAAGTAAGCCATCAATCCCTGATGCGCCACGATTGGTGAAGGTGGTCGCTGTGCAGCAACTCACGGGGGCATACATGTCGTACAAACGTACTGGTAGGCTGTTCCCGATAAAAAGCTGTTGTTCTAGCGGGCGTGTATTGGCGATCGCCCGTACTACTTGTGCTTCACCAAATTCACCATGATCGATATTGCGAACAAATAAGTTATGCAATTCATCGTTATAGGTAATTAAGGTATTTGCCCAGTTTGCTGAGGATGAGCGATACCAGTTCAATGCTGCAAACTGCCCTGCATTAGCATGCCAAATGTGTTTGGTATTGTGGCTAGGGTCGAGCCGGTCTTGTTCGGGTAACACTTGCCAGTAACTGTGCCAATTTTGCTCGGCTAAATATCCAATCAAGCGTTTTGATAATAAACGACCGCCGAATACCAGCACGCGATCGGCTTCTTGTAATAAATTGCGCGCCCTTGGGTGTTGCAGCAGTTGGTCGATGTTGCCAATGACGGCAGGGTGCTGACGCAGTTGTGACTGTGCATCAGTGAGAAGCGGCCAGCCAATTTTTTGCGACAAGGCAATGAGCTGCTGTGGATCTTGCTCTGGTGTAAGCGTACCGACAACAATTACACCTTTACCGTGGACGAACCGCATAATGGCATCATCACTTGGGCTACTTAGCTGTTTACTCTTGCCATATTGAGTATAAGGGTGCGTTAACTGTAGCCAAGAGTGTAGCGGTTTGAGGTAGGGCGATTCTGCATCGAGAATCGCACCACTAAGTTCACTTGGATATAAAGGCTCACGATACATACAGTTAATGTGCACAGGACGAGTTTGATTCGCTACTGCCTCATCGATGGTAGTGAGCAACGCTTGCGGTGCAATGTGTGTATCCGGCGTAGGTAAATTCACTTGCATGGCGTAATTGGCAAAAATACCGGGCTGGACTATCGCTTGGTTGGCGCCGCAGCCGAGTAATTCTGACGGCCGATCGCCGCTTAAGACGATTAAAGGCACATGCGTTAACCATGCTTCAACGATTGCGGGATACAAGTTGGCGACGGCAGTGCCTGAAGTGGTAATAATAGCGACGGGTGATCGGCTGGCTTTGGCTAGCCCTAAGGCCATAAAGCCGAGTCCACGTTCGTCGAAATGCAGGTGACGCTGGAGTTTAGTTTGCTGGGCGGCGGCGAGGGTTAATGGCGTTGAGCGCGAGCCCGGTGCCATACACACATGTTGCACGCCAAGACGTGCTAATTCCTCAAGAATAAGGGCGCCCCAAATAAGATTAAGAGTGGCTGTATTTTCGGTCCGCATAGCTGAATCTATTAGGATAAAGATGGGCTTAGTGTAACGTGTTTGCGGCGTAAGATGTATGTTTGGCTTAACAATTTCGCCAAGGGTTATCTACAGGGCGGGATCATACTTTGTTACAGTAGGGAACTTCTTCGTATCTGCATGATCTGATCGGACATGTTATTCTACTGAGCCTAATCCATGTCTTTATTTGAACACTTGAAACTCATCGAAGACCCTC
>NZ_JBOZPB010000020.1:0-98551 GCF_050848685.1 Shewanella sp. MF08487 | reverse complement strand
GCAGTTTCGAGTTTAATCGCTGCGCTATATCGAGCACGTTTACTTTTATTCATTTTGTCACCTAAATTCGCTATGAATGAGATCATAACATTTCTTATTAGGTGGCCAAATTCACTATGCCACTACACCCAGTACCCAATATCTCTTAACTTTTTTATTGAAAATAAAATTTCCTGATTTCTGTCTAAAAAGGCTTCTTTGTTCCAGAGTAAGTTCCCAGAATAGTTATCTCTTGGTGGCAAAAACCTAGCTTTCATTGATGCTTCCTTTTTATTGATGGCTAACGCCCTGTTAAAATAGTTTAACGGGCCACCCATTGTTAAATTCTCGAAATGCATCATTGTAAATAACAGACTATCAGGTATACCAAGGGCTTAACCGGATTAAGCACTGTCATGGAAGTGACTGTTGGCGGCATGGATGCCGCCGTCGAGCCCTCAGGGATGACTTATTTTTAAACCAAAGTCGGCGTGTCACTGGAATGACAGTGCTTAATCAAACTTCAGTTACCCAAAAGCTGGATCCCCGCTCAGAAGCAGTGCGGGGATGACGATGCTGCCGCTTAGCTTAAGACCTCTTCTAATGCCTTGAGGCATAAAGAAACATTCTCACGGCGGGCACCAAAGCCCATTAGACCGATACGCCATGCTTTACCCGCAAGGGCGCCAAGGCCTGCGCCGATTTCGAGGTTGTAATCCTTCAGCAAACGAGTGCGCACTGCGGCATCATCCACACCTGCTGGGATATAAACCGTATTCAGCTGCGGTAGGCGATAATCTTCGGCAACCACAAAATTAAGCCCTAACTTTTCCAGCCCAGCACGCAGCACTAAATGCATTTCATGATGGCGTTTCCACGCATTTTCTAAACCTTCGGCCGCCAACATACGCAGGGATTCATGCAGGGCATACAGGGCATTCACTGGCGCTGTGTGATGATAACTACGTTTGCCGCCCGCGCTGGTCCAATAGGCCATCACAAGACTTTGATCGAGGAACCAACTTTGCACTGGGGTTTTACGATTCTTCAGTTTTTCTACCGCTGCGCTCGAGAAAGACACGGGCGATAAACCCGGTACACAGGAGAGGCACTTTTGACTGCCAGAATAAATAGCATCGATGCCCCATTCATCAACTCTTAACTCGACGCCACCAAGGGAAGTCACGGCATCGACGATTGATAAGCAACCGTATTGTTTGGCTAATGCGCACAAGGTTTTGGCATCGGACAGCGCGCCAGTAGAGGTTTCTGCGTGCACAAAGGCTAAAAATTTGGCATCGGGATTGGCTTTCAGCGCCGCTTCAACCGCAGCAGGGTCGACAGGTGCGCCCCAATCATTGTCCACCAGCACTGCAATGGCGCCAACGCGCTCGACGTTTTGGCGCATACGCTCACCAAACACACCGTTACGACAGACAATAACTTTCTCACCCGGCTCGACTAAGTTTACGAAACAGGTTTCCATGCCCGCACTGCCCGGCGCGGATACTGCCATAGTCATTTCGTTTTTAGTTTGGAAGGCGTATTGGATCAGGCTCTTAAGCTCATCCATCATGCCCACAAAAAGCGGATCTAAGTGGCCGATTGTCGGTCTGGACTGCGCCGCAAGCACTTCGGGATAAACATCCGACGGGCCTGGGCCCATCAAAATACGGCGAGGAGGATTAAAAGCGGTAAAACGCGGTGCTGGTAACATCATGTCTCCTTAATGCGTGCAGGTCGAGGTCTCGTTGTTATTCGTTAGCCGTTCTGCTTTAAGAAACAGCCAGTTAATCGTTAACGGGTTAAGTCAGTAACTTAACTGTGACGTATTAATCGGCGGCTAGAGTATTAAGTCTACAAAACTACCACAAAAAAGGGCGCATGTGCGCCCCTCCTTTAGCCTAACTTTGCCTAACATGTCATCGCGTCGATCTAAGCTATTTGCATCACAGCGAACGCTATAAGACTTTGTTGCCGTTACCCGCATTTAAAAACAGCTGATAGGCAGGACTTTGGGTTTCCTCTTGATAGACAAAACCCAACTCAGTTAAAAACTGTTGGAACGGCAAAGCATCACTCGCGGGTACTTCAAATCCCGCCAGCACTCGGCCAAAGGCAGCGCCGTGGTTGCGATAATGGAACAGACTAATGTTCCATTTGCTCTGCAAAGTGGTTAAAAACTTCAGCAGCGCGCCGGGATGTTCGGGGAACTCGAAGCTAAACAAACGCTCTTCTAAAGCTTCAGGTGGATGACCGCCGACCATGTAGCGCACATGCAATTTCGCGGTTTCATCACCGGATAAATCCTGCACTTCAAAATCATTAGCCTCTAAGGTAGCGATGATTTGTTCAAGTTCGCCTTGGCCTCGGCTTAAGCGAATGCCGGCAAACACCACGGCCAGATCGCGACTACTGAAACGATAGTTGAACTCAGTCATCACCCGCTTATCGAGCAACTCACAGAATGTTAAGAAACTTCCCGGACGCTCAGGGACTTTCACCGCCAGTACCGCTTCTTTTTGCTCGCCAAGCTCACAACGTTCAGACACATAACGCAGACTATGAAAATTCACATTCGCGCCACTCAAAATCGCGGCGACTTTCTCACCATTGCCGCAATCACCACTGGCATTAGCACTGACATATTTTTTAAGCCCAGCTAAGGATAAAGCCCCAGCGGGTTCGGCTATCGCACGGGTATCTTCGAAGATATCTTTCACCGCAGCGCAGATTTCATCCGAGGTAACAGTGACCACTTCATCGACATACAGTTTGGCGACTCTAAATGGTTCAGTGCCAATACGTTTTACCGCCACGCCATCGGCAAATAAACCGACTTGCGCCAGAGTCACAGGCTCGCCCGCTTCCATCGCCGCCTTTAAACAAGCGGCGTCTTCTGGCTCGACGCCGACAATTTTCACCTGCGGCATCACCGCCTTGTAATAGGCAGCAATACCCGCGATTAAACCGCCGCCGCCCACGGGCACAAATACCACTTCGAGATCGCGCTGCTGCTGCAACATCTCTTGGGCGATAGTGCCTTGGCCTGCGATCACAGCTTCATCATCAAAGGGCGCAATGTAAACTCGGCCCTCTTCTTTGGCCAGCGCCATCGCAAACCCATTGGCTTGATCGAAGGCTTGGCCGTGCAATACCACGTTGCCACCTAAACGGCGCACCGCATCGACTTTAATATCGGGCGTCGTCTCAGGCATCACAATCACAGCATCCACACCGCGACTCGCCGCCGACATCGCCACACCCTGAGCATGATTGCCTGCCGACGCACACACCACGCCGCGCTGACATTCTTCTTTCGTCAGCTGGGCGATACGGTTATAGGCACCGCGTAACTTGAAGGAATGCACTGGCTGCATATCTTCGCGCTTCAAAAATACCTGACAACCTAAACGCGCCGATAACTTGTTCATACTTGAAAGCGGCGTCACTTTCGCTATGTCATACACAGATGACAACAGGATTTTTTGCAGATAGCTTTGTGCCAACTGAAAATGGGCTAAATCCGCCTGAGTTTGCGATGAGAGTGGCAACATAGATGCAGTAAACATATTAGTCCTCCAGTTTACTGCGATCGCGCACCGCGCCCTTATCGGCACTGGTGGCGAGCATGGCGTAGGCCTTAAGCGCGAGTGACACATAACGCTCTCGACCAATAGGTTTCCACGCCATTGGGCCACGCGCTAACATGGCTTCGCGGCGGGCATTGAGTTCAACATCACTTACTGCCAACTTGATGCTGCGCTTTGGAATATCAATTTCGATGCGATCGCCATTTTCAATCAAGGCGATAGTGCCGCCCGCAGCTGCTTCGGGTGAGACGTGACCTATGGATAAACCTGAAGTGCCACCGGAGAAACGCCCATCGGTGATCAGCGCGCAAACTTTACCTAAACCGCGCGACTTTAAATACGTGGTCGGATACAACATTTCTTGCATGCCCGGGCCACCTTTGGGGCCTTCATAACGGATAACCACCACATCACCCGCGACCACTTCGCCGCCTAAAATGCCGGCAACCGCATCATCTTGGCTCTCGTAGATACGTGCCGTGCCGACGAACGTTAAGTTAGATTCATCCACGCCCGCGGTTTTAACAATACAGCCGTTCTCGGCCACGTTGCCCGACAATACGGCAAGACCGCCCTCTTGGCTAAAGGCAAACTCACGGCTACGGATACAACCTTCTTGCCTGTCGTTATCCAGTGACGGCCAACGACAATCTTGGCTAAAGGCTTTAGTAGTTGGAATGCCCGCAGGCCCCGCCATAAAGAAGTGTTTTACCGCGTCATCTTGGGTTTGCATGATGTCGTACTGCGCTAACACTGACTTTAACGTGCCATCACTGACTGTGCCGCCCGCAAAAGTGTCACCCTTGTCGGCCGCCACATGGAACACATCGGTATGCAGTAATCCAGCTCTATCTAACTCGCCTAAAATTCCCATTACGCCGCCCGCACGGTGCACGTCTTCCATATGGTATTTAGGCGTCGATGGCGCAACCTTACAAAGGTGCGGCACAAGGCGCGACATACGGTCGATATCCGCCATGGTAAAATCAACATCGGCTTCCTGCGCGGCGGCTAATAAATGCAATACTGTGTTAGATGAACCGCCCATGGCGATATCGAGCGTCATGGCATTTTCGAAGGCTTTGAAGTTAGCGATATTACGTGGCAATGCCGACTCATCATCTTGATGATAATAACGTTTTGCCAGCGCCATCACGCGGCGACCCGCTTCCAAAAACAGCTCGCGGCGATCCGCGTGGGTTGCCAGCATAGAGCCGTTACCCGGCAGCGATAATCCTAGCGCTTCGGTTAAACAATTCATCGAGTTAGCGGTAAACATGCCAGAACAAGAGCCGCAAGTGGGGCAAGCGCTACGCTCAATTTTGGCACTGTCTTCATCGCTCACGTTCGAGTCGGCGCCCGCCACCATAGCATCAACTAAATCAAGTTTGATGAGCTTATCTGACAGCTTAGTTTTACCCGCTTCCATCGGTCCGCCAGAGACAAACACCACGGGAATATTGAGGCGCAGCGCCGCCATCAACATGCCGGGGGTGATCTTGTCGCAGTTGGAGATACAGACTAAAGCATCGGCGCAGTGGGCGTTAACCATGTATTCCACACTGTCGGCGATAAGCTCGCGCGATGGCAAGCTATAAAGCATGCCGCCGTGGCCCATGGCGATACCGTCATCGACGGCGATCGTATTGAATTCTTTGGCGATACCGCCAGCTTCTTCGATGGCGCTCGCCACCAGTGACCCCATGTCTTTTAAGTGCACATGACCCGGTACAAACTGAGTAAAGGAGTTAGCAATGGCGATAATTGGCTTACCAAAATCATTGTCTTTCACCCCTGTGGCGCGCCATAGCGCACGGGCACCCGCCATATTGCGGCCTTCGGTACTGGTAGCTGAACGTAACTTTGGCATTGACTGTATCCTTTATCTCAAATCGAAAATGGTATTCTTAATTCATATGGTGAATGCTGCACTTGCCGCATTCCCCTCAATATCTGGCACTCATAGTCACTCAACATCATGGACTAAAATGCACCTAAGCAAGGCCTTAAGCATTCGCCGTTTGTTGCAAGCTCAGCGGTAACAATACCTTACATTGAGTCACATCAATCAGTTTATTCAGCTGATTACTTAACAGTTCGATGGCACGTTCGCTATCGACTTCCATATCCAGCGACAGGCTCGCATCGTCATTCATGCGCATCTGCATTTGGGTAATCGTAAAGCCACGATGGCGAGTCACGCGTAAAACACGCTCAAGCACTTCGGGGCGTTGTTGAACCGTTAATTCCAGAGAGTGGATCATGTTTGTTTCTCCATTTCGTCCATCATATCGCTGTTTGATGCGCCGGGGGGCACCAGTGGCCAAACGTTAAAAGCATCGTCGATTGCAACGTGTAACAAATACGGGCCCTTAACCGCTAACATTTCGGTTAAGGCTTCTTCCACTTCGTCGGAAGAAAAAATCGTGCGGCCGGGAATATCAAAGGCGGAGGCCAATAAAACAAAATCGGGGTTATCGGATAAATCCGTTTCGCTGTAGCGTTCTTCAAAAAATAGCTGTTGCCACTGCTTCACCATGCCAAGCTTTTGGTTATCAACTAGCACGATTTTCACCGGCAGCTTACGGCGTTTGATGGTAGTCAGCTCCTGCACATTCATCATAAAAGACCCATCGCCAGACACAGTCACCACAGTGGCATCAGGACGGGCCACTTGCGCACCAATGGCAGCAGGTAAGCCAAACCCCATAGTACCTAAGCCCGCGCTGGACAGGTGATCTTCTGGGCGGCGGAACCACATATGCTGGGCCACCCACATTTGGTGCTGGCCCACATCGCAGCACACAACACTGTCCTCGGGTAACTTATTAGCTAAACGGCGCAGCAAGGCAGGGGCGTAAATCAAACTGCCGGGGTGTTGATAATCCCATTGGTGTTTACGGGATAAATGCTCCACCTCGGCCTGCCAAGGGGTGATGTTCATCGACATGGCTAAGGCAGGTAGCATTTGACGTAAGTCGCCGGCGATTGCCACCTCTGGCATACGCAATTTGCCCAGTTCAGCGGCGTCGATATCGAGATGGATCACTTTGGCCTTATCGGCAAAGCTCGCTAAGCGGCCGGTGACTCGGTCATCGAAACGGGCGCCAACCACGATCAGCAAATCACAATCCTGTACCGCTAAGTTAGCCGCTTTGCCACCATGCATGCCTAACATGCCTAAGTAACCTGGCGTGCCGTGGGCGATACTGCCCAGCCCTTTCAAGGTTGCGACCGAAGGTATGCCCGTCACTTTGATAAACTCACGCAGTTGATCGACCGCGCCCGCCATGCCCACACCGCCGCCGACATACAACATAGGTTGTTTCGCTTCAGCCAGCAGTGCACGAGCAGCCTCGATATCACTCATCTCGGCTTGGGGTTCGTTGGTGACGGCCAGCAAAGGTGTACGGTATTCGAGGTGAGCGAGTTGGATATCCTTCGGGATATCGACCAACACAGGACCAGGGCGGCCGGATGCGGCGATCTCAAAAGCTTGATATAAGGTTGGGATAAGATCGTTGATGTTTGTCACCATAAAACTGTGCTTAGTGCAGCTCAGTGACATGCCCAGCACATCGATTTCTTGAAACGCATCTGTGCCGATAACGGCGGTGGAGACTTGGCCTGTGATAGCCACGATAGGCACTGAATCTAACAGCGCGTCGGCTAAGGAAGTGATCAGGTTAGTCGCGCCTGGGCCTGAAGTCGCAAAGCACACGCCAGTTTTACCGCTGGCTCTTGCGTATCCTACGGCAGCAAAGGCGGCGCCTTGTTCGTGACGGCTGAGCAGATGTTCGACAGGGCTTCCATAGAGGGCATCGTATATTGGCATAATGGCACCACCTGGGTAACCAAACACTGTGGTGACGCCATGTGCTGCTAACACTTTGATTACCGCGTCTGCGCCTCTGATCATCTGCCCTGGTTCCATATTCTCTCTCGCTACGTTAGTCCTGAATTGCCGAAAATCGACGCTAATTTTTTACTCTTTCGAAGTTTAGGACCTTACTCTAGGCCCTGAAACGAAGAACCCCCCAGTCCTTTCGGAGCGGGGGGTTCTTTCGAAACTTTTAACCTTTTAGGTCTATCAGTTCGCCATGCGCCGCCCCCGCTGTGATTTAATAATCACGACGGTAATAATCACGAGAATGAGCTTGGCAGCTTGGTTAAACATCAATATGGATTCCTAATCGGTGTTTCTAAAATTGGGATATTGCATGAAAGTTAGTTTCGCTTTGGACTTTGCCCGACCGCGAGCTATTAGCTTTACCATAAAGCGACAGCCAAACACAATAAAAAATATCTTTTGTCAAAAAAAATTCAGCTTCCCTGCCGAGACAATGCAAAACAACAAAGTAAAACGTTAACTGTTGATCCTCAGTCGGCGCGATTCACCTACCGCAGGATTCATTCACTGAACGCACATTCACCATCGAACGCTCACTGAAGATTCACTCACTAACTATTAACTCACTAACAATGTCGTTTTTGCCCGCTCGACAACCCACTGAACAGGAAAAATTTGTTTCTCACTACACTGATTTATCACAAAGCTGATTCATCACTAAGTAAGCTCAAGATGCGCGTTTCAGTATCTGAGATTGCTTGGGAACTGAGCTGAGACCCAAGTCCTTTGAGTCTCAACCCTCTCCCCCAATGCTGGGCTTAACTAACGATCACTTAAGCCTCAGCTAAAACTCAATTAGGCTTCAACAATGCTCTTCATATCAGT
This sequence comes from Shewanella sp. MF08487, assembly GCF_050848685.1. NCBI lineage: Bacteria > Pseudomonadati > Pseudomonadota > Gammaproteobacteria > Alteromonadales > Shewanellaceae > Shewanella > Shewanella sp. MF08487. The sequence goes on along the minus strand of NZ_JBOZPB010000020.1, from coordinate 90,244 downwards.
CATGTAACCGCGAAGCTCAGCGCCAACATATTCCACTGCCGTTTCACGAATCGCTTCGTTAACTGCGATGAGCGTGAGGTTGTCGACACCGGTTGCGCAGTCTTTCAGGCCAGCACCTAAATACTCAGATGACATGGCATTAACGTAGTCGCGCAGCATAGGTACGGCGGCGTGATTGAACAGGTAGCAACCGTATTCGGCGGTGTCTGAAATCACTACGTTCATTTCGTACAAACGCTTACGAGCAATCGTGTTAGCGATCAGTGGGGTTTCGTGCAGTGACTCGTAATAGGCCGACTCTTCCACGATACCCGCAGACACCATAGTGTCGAACGCCAGTTCCACACCCGCTTTGATCATAGCAACAAGGAAAATACCTTTGTCGAAATAGGTTTGTTCGTCGATATGCTCGCTCGATACGGGCGCATTTTCGAAACCTGTTTCGCCCGTTTCGGCTCTCCAACGCAGTAAGTTCGCATCATCGTTCGCCCAGTCTTCCATCATAGTGCGAGAGAATTCGCCGCTGATGATGTCATCCATGTGCTTTTCAAATAATGGCTGGAGGATTTCTTTTAAATCTTCTGCAATTTCAAATGCTTTAATCTTGGCTGGATTAGACAAACGGTCCATCATGTTAGTGATGCCGCCGTGTTTCAGCGCTTCAGTGACCGTTTCCCAACCTTGCTGGATAAGCTTGGCCGCATAACCTGGCTCAACGCCATCGGCGATCATTTTCTCATAACCTAAGATAGCGCCCGTCTGCAACATACCGCACAGAATGGTCTGCTCGCCCATTAGATCCGACTTCACTTCGGCGATAAAAGACGACAGTAGAACCCCTGCTCTGTCGCCACCGGTAGCGCTAGCGTAGGCTTTAGCAATCTCTAAGCCGTCACCATTTGGATCGTTTTCTGGGTGAACCGCAATAAGGGTTGGCACACCAAAACCACGTTTGTATTCTTCACGCACTTCAGTGCCAGGGCACTTAGGGGCAACCATCACCACAGTGATATCGGGACGAACTTGCATGCCCTCTTCAACAATGTTGAAGCCGTGTGAGTAAGACAAGGTAGAACCTTGCTTCATCAGTGGCATAACCGCATTCACCACATTTGAATGTTGTTTGTCTGGCGTTAGGTTAAGCACCAGATCTGCCGCTGGGATTAATTCTTCAAAGGTACCGACACGGAAACCATTGTCGGTGGCTTTTTGCCAAGAGGCACGTTTTTGCTCAATCGCTTCTGGACGCAGGGCAAAAGAGATATTCAGTCCAGAATCACGCATGTTCAAGCCTTGGTTAAGACCTTGAGCACCACAACCTAAAATAACAATATTCCAATCTTTAATGTAGTTACAGCCATCGCTAAACTCTGAACGATCCATAAAACGACATTGCCCAAGCTGTGCTAATTGTTGACGCAAATTCAGAGAGTTAAAATAGTTAGCCATCTGATATACCACCTATAAGTCAGAAATATTGGACGCAACCAAACTAACATAATGTTAAATAATGGTTGTGATTAAGGTCACTATAACCTATGCGTATCATTGCTTAAAATGATATATTCGGAACTTAATATTGCATTATTCGCAACGTCAGCCGCAATAACGCTCAGTAACACTGGCTGCAACATCGGCGGCAATATGCAGCACTCAAGCTCAGGCTAAACAGGATAAGTTATGGATATTCGTACCCTCAAATTGTACCTGCACTTATGTGACAGTTTACACTTCGCCAAGACCGCGGAGCAGATGCATGTGAGCCCATCGACCTTAAGCCGAGCCCTGCAAAGATTAGAAGAAGAAGTGAACGCTAAGCTGCTAGAGCGGGATAATCGCAGCGTGACCTTAACCCATGCGGGGCGTGAGTTTAAGCTGTTTGCCGAACAGACTTTGAATCATTGGGGGACACTTAAACACAGTATTAGCCTCAAGCAGGATGTGTTGCGCGGCCGGTTAAACCTGTATTGCTCGGTGACCGCTGCCTACAGTCATTTACCGGGTTTATTGGATTTATTCCGCCAAGAACATCCCTTCGTCGAAATCGCCTTAACCACGGGAGATGCGGCGAACGCACTGGTCGAAGTGCAGCAGAATCGCGCCGATATCGCCATCGCCGCCCTGCCCGATCCGTTTCCCAGCAGCTTACACTTTGCCAAAATCGACGATGTCCCGCTGTCGATTATCGCGCCGACTATCCGCTGCGCAGTACAGCAACAAGTTAGCCAAACGCCCATCGATTGGTCGAGCGTACCCTTTATCATCCCAGATCACGGCCCAGGACGGCGCCGCGCCGATAACTGGTTCAAACAAATGGGTATCAGCCCTAATATTTACGCCCAAGTGTCGGGCCAAGAAGCGATTGCCTCTATGGTGGCGTTAGGCTGCGGTATCAGCATGAGCCCAGTTGTGGTGATCAATAACAGCCCAGTGCGGGATCGTATTCAGCTATTATCGTCGCCCGTTACGATTGAGCCGTTCGAGTTAGGTTGCTGTTGTAGGGTAAAACGCTTAGCAGAACCCATCATCAATGCGTTTTTAGAAGTGATTCAAACGCCTGCGATGTGAAGAACCGAATCATTAATAAGAGATTGAATCAAACATAATGTAAACCCAAACGGTTTACGTAAAGCAGCGTTGGTGGGTGACGAGCATTAATTGCACCTAATGGTGATGTGACTCTGTACAGCTAAAATATTAGCCAACCTAAGTCACATCACCGCAGGTTAAATAGATTAAATATCAGGTGAATTGAGCTTGTCAGTAGCAATTGGGTCAATTCGAGTCACTAAGAGTTGGTCGACTTTATAAGAATCGATATCAACCACCTCAAACTTATAGCCAGCATAGTTAACAAAATCAGTACGCTTAGGGATTTTACGCAGCATATACATCATAAAACCAGCAATCGTTTCATAGTTTTGATTATGCGGAAACTCTTCAATGCCAAAGGCGCGCATCACGTCGGTAATCGGCGTGACACCATCGACTAGCCAAGAGTTATTATCACGGGCAATAATTTGCTCTTCACTCTCATGTAATGACCAAGCTCCCATTACCGCGCGCTGTAAATCGTTAGTAGTAACAATACCGACCACGAGGGCATATTCGTTAATCACTACCGCAAAATCGGCACGGCTATTTTTAAAGTATTCCATCGCCTCAGATAGGCTTAAAGTATCAGGAATAATCAAGGTGGTGTGGACTAAGCTGGTGTCCTTTAAGGTAATATTTTCACCATTAATCACACGAATTAATAGCTCTTTAGCATCGACAATTCCTTTGATCATATCGAGCTGACCATCACACACTAAAAATTTAGTGTGTGGATCTTCAGAAATCTTACGTTTGATATCTTCTTCGCTATCCTGCAGTAAAAAATACACTAAACTTTCGCGGGCTGTCATCGCTGATGTTACAGAAACGGTTTGCATTTCAAACACATTCTCCATCATCTGTTGATCGCCGCGATCAAGCACACCAGCCTCTGCACCCGCATTCATTACCGCATAAATATCATCTGAAGTGATAGCATCGTTACGAACGGTAGGAATTTGCAATAGTTTAAAAATGCCACTGGCCATGCCGTTAAAAAACCATACCAATGGGCGTAATAGCACAATACAGAAAGACATTGGCCCGACGACAGCTAACGCTACAGGCTCTGGCATTGCCATCGCAATGCGCTTCGGCATAAGGTCAGCCACCAAGATAAAGGCACTGGTTACCAACACAAACGAGAACAAAAAGCTCACTTGGCTAAGCCAAGGATCCGTTAACCAAGGCGCCAGCAGACTATGGAAATACGGCCGAAATGCCGACTCACCCACGATACCACCCATAATTGCTACCGCATTAAGCCCAATTTGCACCACAGTAAAAAAACTGCCTGGAACGGCTTGTAACTTCAGCACTTTTTCAGCTCGAGCATCACCTTCATCGGCTAACTGACGTAAACGGATTTTGCGGGAAGCAGCAAGCGAAATTTCTGACATAGAGAAGAAACAACTTGCGCCAATCAGGCACAATATAATCATCACGTTATCAAAGAGACTCATGTAACACCTTTCATTTAACACTGGACTAACTAGGACCGACCCGCGCTTTACTGCTCGCGTGTCAGCTGAATTCATTGTATTGGAGTAACATTTATTGGGTTAGGCGTCGCTCAAAAATCACATAAGCCGCGCTCTAGCGCGGATAAATAATCACTGAGATGGCAAGATGTAGCGTGCTATATATCTGCACTTGCTCAAGTTATGCGTGATTCAGCTCCGCAGTACACAAATCATACTGTAAGAGCCACCGCCAAAAGTCGACGACTCCCAGTGATATTGTCGCCTAATGTACTGAATATTATATTTTTAATTTTCGTTAGACTCATCGACACTAATACATTTTAGCTTAGTGGCTTAGTTATTGATCTGCTAGAACGCAGATAAAAACCAATAGCATTGACTACACTGATATGGTTTTAGCTATTATTTTAGCTTAGTCACATTACTTGAAAGACGTTCAGAATTGCAGTATAGACGCCACCACGAGTACACCACCATCTCGACAATCGGCGACGTATTATATCCGATTTATGGGCTAATATTCCTCAGCTTGAATAATTTTTTATCTGAAAGACAAACTAGCGGCGCGACCTCATATAAATGTTATCAATTATTTGGCTGTTATTCAGTGCTGCCTGTGGCGTTTAAAAAATCTACTTAGTCAACACTTAAGTGCGCCAATATCATCAGGCTAAAAGTATGCATTAATGGTATGTAAGTGTGCAGATCCACTAGCCCATAACGAATCCACACTTCGCTTGAATTCAGAGTCGATGGTAAAGCCATCATTCCATTAACTGCTACACTCAAATTCTGCGTGAAATGAACCACAAAAGGATTTGTTTATGGCAATTGCCTGCGTCACTACCCGAGCCAGTTGCGGGGTAGAAGCCCCGGAAGTCACTGTTGAAGTGCATCTCAGCAATGGCTTACCCGCATTTAATCTAGTGGGTTTACCTGAAGCCTCAGTGAAAGAAGCACGTGAGCGAGTACGTAGTGCATTGATTAATGCCGGATTTGAATTCCCGATGCGACGGATAACCGTTAACCTCGCGCCAGCAGATTTACCTAAGCAAGGTGGCCGCTACGATTTGCCCATAGCCGTAGGCATACTGGCGGCTTCGGAGCAAATTACGCTGAATAGCCTTAAAAATCTCGAGTTTGTCGGTGAGTTGGCGCTTTCTGGGCATATACGTTATTGCCAAGGATTATTACCCGCGATTATTGCGGCTAAACGCCAAGAGCATACTTTAATCCTGCCACTCGATAACCGTCACGATGCTGAGCTCGTCGGCTATCCCAAGGTATTATTTGGCTCGCACTTACAAAGCCTCGCCGCTTATTTACAAGGGCAAGCCCAGCTGCCCACATTAGCGCCGCAATTAGAATGGATAAGCCAAGAAACGCCCGAGTCCCATACTTGCCTAAGCGATGTGATTGGCCAATATCAGGCCAAACAAGCGCTCGAAATTGCCGCAGCGGGTAATCACAATCTATTGATGCTAGGGCCACCAGGCACGGGTAAAACCATGCTAGCCAGCCGTATGATGGCGTTATTACCCGCGCTCAATTATGAGGAAGCATTGGAAGTGGCAGCGCTGCATTCGGTTGCCGGACTCGACATTAAACCGCAACATTTTTTACAGCGGCCGTTTCGGGCGCCGCACCACACTAGTTCAGCTATTTCACTCGTGGGTGGCGGCAGTATTCCCAAACCCGGTGAAATCTCTCTGGCTCATCGTGGCGTATTGTTTTTGGATGAGGTCGCCGAATTTCCTCGAAAAGTCTTAGATTGCCTGCGCGAGCCGATGGAGACCGGCGAAGTGGTGATTTCCCGCGCCGCCGCTAAGCTGACATTTTTGAGTCGCTTCCAATTGATCGCGGCGATGAACCCCAGCCCGAGCGGCGATCTCGATAGTCAACACAGATCGAGCCCCGAACAGATTCAACGTTATCTCTCAAGGCTTTCGGGCCCATTTCTCGACCGCTTCGATTTAACCATTGAAGTACCCAAACTCCCCGCTGGCACCTTAACGCAAGCGGCGCCGCAAACAGAAACCAGCCAAGATATCGCCAAGCGGGTGAAACGAGCGCGTGAGCGGCAACTTGCCCGTGCCGGTGTGCTCAATAGTGAACTCACAGGAAAACAACTAAAAATCTTTAGCGGCATTAGCGACGCCGATTTAATCTTTTTAGAACAAAGCGTGGTAAAACTTGGCCTTTCGGTTCGCAGTTTCCATCGTATACAAAAGGTGGCGCGCACGATTGCCGATCTTGAACAAGCACCGAATACCGAACGCCGCCATCTTGCCCAAGCTTTAGGTTACCGTGCAATGGATAGATTACTCGCCCGCTTATCCCAACAATATTGAACTCGCATTGAAATAAATGTTAAACAAATGCACCCACAGCAGCGCCTAAGATTGAGCCAAACGCCGACACCGAGTAACATAGGCCTCCAATTTTTGTCAGGGGGCTCGGATGGGGACGCTGTTTTCACAATTCAAAGGCTGTATCGCATTTTTAGGCTACGTTGTTAATACTATCTTTTGGACTATCCCAATCGTATTGATCAGTTTTATAAAACTGATACCTATCAGCCTATTAAGGACTGCGACTAGCTATGTACTCGACTTTTGTGCCAGTGCATGGATTAGTGTGAATGGTGTGATTGAGCGTTGCTTACATCCCGTTAACATAGAGCTGAGCGGCGACACCGACTTTTCTACTAAAGAGTGGTATATGGTCATTGCCAATCACCAGTCTTGGGTCGATATCTTGATCCTACAGCGAGTTTTTAACCGAAAAATCCCTTTTTTAAAGTTTTTTCTCAAGCAAGAATTAATTTTTGTGCCGATTTTAGGCTTAGCCTGGTGGGCACTTGATTTCCCCTTTATGCGTCGTTACAGCACGGCACAGTTGCGTAAAAATCCTAAGTTAAAGGGTAAGGATATTGAAATCACACGTAAAGCCTGTGCTAAGTTCAAGGCTAAGCCAGTGAGTGTGATGAACTTTGTCGAAGGCACGCGCTTCAGTAAAGCTAAACATCAAAAGCAAAACTCACCGTTCCAACACCTATTAAAACCTAAAGCCGGCGGCATGGCTTTTGCGCTATCGGCCATGGGTGAACAGATCCACAAGTTAGTCGATGTCTCCATTTACTACCCAGACACAGTGCCCACTTATTGGGACTACCTAACAGGCAAAATGCCCCGCGTTAAAGTACACATTAAGGTGTCGGACATTGATCCCGCCATGCGCGGCGATTATATGAATGATCGTGATTTTAAAATTAGCTTCCAAGAACAGTTGAATCAAATATGGTTAGCTAAAGATCAAGTGTTAAGCCAACTGGCTAGCCAAACGAATAAAGAACAAAGGTAACGCCATTATGTTAAATTTCTTGCCTGGGCCAATGTTGTTTATAATCAGTTTGAGCCTACTGATTATAAACACCTTTATATGGAGTTCGCTTATCAGCCTTGGCGGGTTAGTGAAAATCGTGATGCCTACGCAAGGTGCGCGTAATGCGGTGTCTACCGTTATGAATCGTTTCATGTGGGCTTGGGCCAGTTGCAATGGCGGTATTCTGTTTTTGATCGCTAAAATTGAATGGGATGTACAAGGGCTCGAAGGGCTGGATAAAAACAGTTGGTATTTACTGATCAGCAACCATCTCAGTGGGTTTGATATCGCCGCGCAAACTTATGTATTGCGTAACCATATTCCAATGCTGAAGTTCTTCCTCAAAAATGAGCTAATGTATGTGCCGATTATGGGCCTAGGCTGTTGGGCGCTCGATATGCCATTTATGAATCGAACCAGTCCAGCAAAACTGAAGAAGAATCCAAAGCTTAAGGGTAAAGATTTAGAGACGACGCGCCGCGCCTGTGAAAAATTCAAAAAAATGCCCACATCGATTATTAACTATGTAGAGGGCAGCCGTTTTACCAAAGAGAAGCATCAGCGCCAAAATTCACCCTATAGACACTTATTGCGCCCTAAAGCCGGCGGCATCGCTTTTACCCTATCAGCTATGGGTGAGCAATTTACCAATCTACTCGACATGACTATTGTGTATCCCGATGCGCCTGAGGATATTCTGTTTGGAGTGATGAACGGTAAAGTGAGTAAGATTATTGTACGAATCAACGCTCTGCCCGTACCTCAGGTTGACCCAGCACGTTATTTTTCTGAGTCTGAGTACCGCGTCGAATTCCAGCGCTGGTTAAATCAAATATGGGCTGAGAAAGATCAACAAATTGATGACTTACTGCGCGCACATCAAAATCCTACCACCAGCACTAATCATACTCACATTCAATAACGAACGAATTAAATCACAAACAGAAAAGGCTCAAACAGCGGCCGTCTCCAGCTTTGCTACATATGCCGCAGCAGTGACTAACTCAAATTCATTAAAGACGGTTATCCCTGCGGCGCTGAGTTTTTCAGCCGTTAATCCCTGTCCCGCAATTAATTGCTTCGCAAATTGACCATCGTAAATCTGCTTATTACCACAGGATGGACTACGGGCTTTTAGGATCGCCACTTTAATCCCTTCTTGCTGCGCCAGCTTTAGGGCGAGATCGGCTCCCAGACTAAAAGCGTGGGTCACATCCTCACCCTGAGCGGTTAAGATACGCTGCCCAACCCGCTCAGCAGGCGGTCTGGGTGTCGGCAAACCGCCTGCACATTCGGGACAAATCGCTACAATCCGCCCTTGCTCAAGCCACGTCTGTACAAGTTCGCTCTCCATCAAGTTATGACCACCGTCGTAGCGCACCGCTTGCCCGAGTAAACAACTGCTCACTAACACTTTTTCCACTATCATCCCCAAATGTCTCATTCCGCCCATAGCATAACGCGAAGGACAAACAGGCAAAAATGCATTTGGACGATTTCCCCCAAAGCCATCAACACCAGCAACAAGAACGGACGGCGAAAACCACTTCATTGTTGACAATTTAATATTTAAAAATTCATAAGCTAAAATATTAAAAACGAACAAATTAAAATAAAACCATAAAAATCAAAACAATAAATAAAAAGCAATTAGAATGTAGACTTACGTCTAAGTAAACACATTGTTGACAATCCACTGAGAGAGGGCTATTTTTTACCCATTGTCGACAATCCTATGAATAGTGATGCGCTCTATGTTGAAGCAAGACACCACGTTCGTTTCTGATGACACACATGTTTCCCACCTGCATCATGTTTCCCACCTGCATAAGGTCAAATCGACTTCGGCAGATAAAACGTCGATCACACTCGCCGATCAAATTTTGGTGCAGATCCAAACCAGCATCATCAAGGGCGAGCTGCCTGCGGGCAGTAAAATTAACGAGCAAGCGCTGGCCGAAAAATACGGTATCAGCCGCGGCCCGACCCGCGAAGCCCTGCAAACCTTAGAAAGACAACGTTTAGTGGTGCGTGCGCCCCATGTTGGCGCCCGCGTCGCTCAGCTGACAGTTAGCGAACTTAACGATTTATATCAACTGCGTAGCGTGCTTGAAGGTATGGCCTGCGAGCTCGCCGCCAGTCGCATCACCCTTGAGCAGTTAGCCAAGTTAGAAGATTTACTCGCCTGCCAAGATGCCGCGCTCGCAAAGGGTGATACCTACTTCCAAGAAGAAGGCGACGTCGATTTTCACTACCAAATCATTCAAGCCAGTGGCAATAAACACTTACAGGAAACCCTAGTCGGCGGTCTGTATCACTTGCTACGTATGTATCGTTACCAATGCACTAATAAAAATCGCCCTGTAAAAGCGATTGCCGAGCACAGACGCATAGTCGAGGCCATTGCCCAGCGCGATGGGGAGTTGGCGAGTTTGCTGATGCGTCGCCATATCGAACAGGGGCGTAAAAATACCGAATTACGCTTAATTGAATTGCAAGCCAATGCCGCCGCAAAAGAAACCTTAGTGAACATCAGCTAAGTTCTTACGGCTCACATGCCAAACAATGGATAAATAGAAGGACAAGACCATGACCCAAAGCGCAGGATTACGTTTTCGCCAAGCTCTTGCTAAGGCTAAACCGTTACAAATCGTTGGCACCACCAATGCCTATTTTGCCTTGATGGCAGAGCAAACTGGCTTCCAAGCCTTGTATCTTTCGGGCGCTGGCGTTGCCAATGCTTCCTACGGTTTGCCTGACTTGGGCATGACCTCAATGAATGACGTGCTGATTGATGCCGGCCGCATCACCTCCGCCACGCAGGTGCCTTTATTGGTCGATATCGATACTGGTTGGGGCGGCGCATTCAATATTGCTCGCACCATCAAAGAATTTGAAAAAATCGGCGTCGCCGCTGTACACATGGAAGACCAAGTGTCGCAAAAACGTTGCGGCCACAGACCTAACAAAGCGGTTGTGAGCATAGAAGAAATGGTCGATCGCATTAAAGCGGCCGTTGATGCCCGTATCGATCCTAACTTTGTCATTATGGCACGTACCGATGCGGTTGCCGTTGAAGGTGTAGAAGCGGGTATTGAACGCGCTCAAGCTTATATTGCCGCCGGTGCCGACATGATCTTCGCCGAAGCCTTAACTGAGCTAGACCAATATCGCCACTTTAAAGCGCAAGTCAAAGCACCGATTTTGGCCAACATGACTGAATTTGGTCAAACCCAATTGTTCAATAAAGAAGAACTCGCGCAGGCGGGCGCCGACATGGTGCTTTATCCACTCGGTACTTTCCGTGCAGCCAACCAAGCGGCACTGAACGTGATGCAAGCGCTGATGAATGATGGTCATCAACGCAACGTGCTCGACACTATGCAAACTCGTAACGATTTGTATAAATACTTGGGCTACCACGCCTTTGAAGACAAGTTAGATCAACTGTTTAGCCAAGATAAATAACTGGCTAACTGCACCCTACAATGCAGCGTAAACAGGAAGTACAACCTTAACCAATAAATGTTGACGTATTAGCACCTTACCTAAACTGCAATGCATCAACGACAACCAAACAGAGTTAACGGAAGGGAAACATTATGTCAGAAGCTAAAAAACTAAGCGGTGCAGGATTACGTGGCCAGAGCGCAGGCGAAACCGCATTAAGCACAGTGGGCGTGTCAGGCTCGGGCCTAACGTACCGCGGTTATGATGTGAAAGATCTCGGTGAAAATGCCACCTTCGAAGAAGTCGCCTACCTTATTCTTTACGGCGAGCTGCCCACTCAAGCCCAGCTTGATGCCTACAAAACCAAACTCAAAGGCCTTCGCGGTCTGCCGCAAGCATTAAAAGAAGTATTGGAGCGCATTCCAGCAGACACTCATCCTATGGATGTGATGCGTACTGGCTGCTCTATGCTAGGTAACTTAGAAGCCGAGCACAGCTTTAGCCAACAAAGTGAAATATCTGACCGCTTACTGGCTGCATTCCCATCGATTATTTGTTACTGGTATCGCTTTAGCCACGATGGCGTGCGTATTGAAACCGAAACTGATGACGCCCAAATTGGCGCGCACTTCTTACATTTGTTACACGGTAAAGCGCCGTCGGCACTGCATGCAAAAGTGATGGATGTGTCGTTAATTCTTTATGCAGAACATGAATTTAACGCATCAACCTTTACCGCTCGCGTATGTGCTTCCACCCTGTCAGATATGCATTCATGCGTCACTGGGGCGATTGGTTCACTGCGCGGTCCGCTGCATGGCGGCGCGAACGAAGCGGCGATGGAACTCATTCAAGATATGAAAGATGAAGCCGATGCGCGCGACATCTTAATGGGCAAACTCGAGCGTAAAGATAAGATCATGGGCTTTGGCCACGCGATTTACCGCGAGTCTGATCCCCGTAATGCCATCATCAAAGAATGGTCAGAAAAACTGGCTGCCGCCAACGGTGACGACCGTCTATACCGCGTATCGGTTGCCTGTGAAGCCCTGATGTGGGAACAGAAAAAACTCTTCTGTAATGCAGATTTTTTCCACGCCAGCGCGTACCACTACATGGACATTCCGACTAAGTTGTTCACGCCTATCTTCGTGTGTTCACGGGTAACGGGCTGGGCTGCGCACGTGATGGAGCAACGCTCTAACAACCGCATCATCCGCCCAAGTGCCGATTATGTGGGCGTAGCGCCACGCAAAGTCGTCCCCATTGCCAACCGTTAAGCCAAGCTAACGACTCTTGGCGCGAGACTTCTGTTAAAGAAATGTCTGTGAATAGACAGTCTCGCGCCAACTTCATTTTCCGAAATGGATGATGTTATGAACACTGCTATGAATACCCAATATCGCAAGCCCTTACCCGGCACTAAGCTTGATTATTTCGACACCCGCGAAGCCATAGAAGCGATCGCTCCCGGCTCGTACGCCAAGCTACCTTATACCTCGCGCGTACTCGCTGAAAACTTAGTCCGTCGCTGCACACCTGCGGACTTAACCGCCTCGCTGAAACAAATTATCGAATCTAAGCAAGAACTGGATTTCCCTTGGTTTCCTGCCCGCGTGGTCTGCCACGACATTTTGGGGCAAACCGCCTTAGTTGACCTTGCAGGCCTGCGTGATGCGATTGCCGCTAAAGGTGGCGACCCTGCCAAAGTAAACCCTGTTGTACCAACACAACTCATTGTGGATCACTCACTCGCCGTTGAGTTTGGTGGTTTTGATAAAGACGCCTTTGCCAAAAACCGCGCTATCGAAGACAGACGCAACGAAGACAGATTCCACTTTATTGATTGGACGCAAAAAGCCTTTAAAAACATAGATGTTATCCCTCAGGGTAACGGCATCATGCACCAAATTAACTTAGAGCGTATGTCGCCTGTGGTGCATTCACGCAATGGCGTGGCCTTCCCAGATACCTTAGTCGGCACCGACAGCCACACGCCGCACGTTGATGCTCTGGGCGTTATCGCCATTGGTGTTGGCGGCTTAGAAGCCGAAAGCGTGATGCTGGGGCGCGCATCGTACATGCGCCTGCCGGACATTATCGGTGTCGAGCTCACGGGCAGGCCACAGCCTGGCATTACGGCTACCGATATCGTATTGGCCTTGACCGAGTTTCTACGCGCACAAAAAGTCGTCTCCTCTTACTTAGAGTTCTTCGGTGAAGGCGCAGCAGCGCTGACACTTGGCGATCGCGCCACGATTTCAAACATGACGCCTGAATTTGGCGCCACCGCAGCCATGTTCTACATCGACCAGCAAACCCTTGATTATTTGACCTTAACGGGCCGCGAAGCCGAGCAAGTTAAACTGGTTGAAACCTATGCCAAAACCGCAGGTTTATGGGCCGACAGCTTGACCGAAGTGCACTATCCACGCGTATTACGTTTTGATTTATCCTCGGTAGTGCGCACCATTGCAGGGCCATCAAACCCACACGCACGGGTGCCAACATCAGAGCTTGCTGAGCGTGGAATTAGCGGCGTAATCGAAAACGAGCCTGGCTTAATGCCCGATGGCGCAGTGATTATCGCGGCAATTACCAGCTGCACGAATACCAGTAACCCGCGCAACGTGATTGCAGCGGGTCTGATTGCCCGCAACGCCAACGCCAAAGGCTTAAGCCGCAAACCTTGGGTCAAAACCTCACTCGCGCCCGGCTCAAAAGCAGTGCAGTTGTATTTGGAAGAAGCCAAGTTATTGCCTGAGCTTGAACAACTCGGTTTTGGCATTGTTGGTTTTGCCTGCACAACGTGTAACGGCATGAGCGGCGCGCTGGATCCTGTGATTCAAAAAGAAGTGATCGACCGCGACTTGTACGCCACTGCTGTGTTATCGGGTAACCGTAACTTTGATGGCCGTATTCACCCCTATGCCAAACAAGCCTTTTTGGCCTCGCCGCCATTGGTCGTCGCCTACGCGATAGCTGGCACCATACGTTTCGATATCGAAAAGGATGTGCTGGGATTAGATCATGATGGCAATCCAGTCAAACTTATCGACATTTGGCCATCGGATGAAGAAATCGATGCCGTGATTGCGACCAGTGTTAAACCTGAGCAGTTCCGCAAAGTGTACGAGCCCATGTTCGATTTAGCCGTCGATTACGGCGAGCAAATCAGCCCGCTGTACGATTGGCGTCCGCAATCTACTTATATTCGCCGCCCTCCTTACTGGGAAGGCGCATTGGCAGGTGAACGCGCACTCAAGGGCATGCGACCACTGGCGGTGCTAGGTGACAACATCACCACAGACCATTTATCGCCGTCGAACGCCATTATGCTCGACAGCGCCGCGGGCGAATACCTGCACAAAATGGGCTTGCCGGAGGAAGACTTTAACTCCTACGCCACCCACAGGGGCGATCACTTAACCGCCCAACGCGCAACCTTTGCCAATCCCAAGCTTAAAAACGAGATGGCAATCGTTGACGGTAAAGTGCAACAAGGTTCACTAACGCGTATCGAGCCCGAAGGCCAAGTGACCCGCATGTGGGAAGCGATTGAAACCTATATGGAACGTAAGCAGCCGCTGATCATCATAGCGGGCGCAGACTACGGCCAAGGATCGTCGCGCGACTGGGCCGCCAAAGGCGTGCGTTTAGCGGGCGTTGAGGCCATTGTTGCCGAAGGTTTCGAGCGCATTCATCGCACTAACTTAGTGGGTATGGGCGTATTGCCGCTGGAATTTAAAGCCGGTGACAACCGCGCCACCTATGGTATAGACGGCACAGAAGTGTTCGATGTCCTCGGCACGCCAGCGCCACGAGCGGATTTAACCGTCGTTATCACCCGTAAAAACGGTGAGCGCATCGAAGTGCCAGTAACCTGTCGCCTCGATACCGCCGAAGAAGTCTCGATCTATGAAGCAGGCGGCGTATTGCAACGCTTCGCGCAGGACTTTCTCGAATCGAATCAGGCTTAAATCGAATCTTGTTTGAGTCGAGTCTTGAATCAAGGCTCGGCTCAAGTAAAACGCGAATATCAGCTAAAGATAAGCTAGCGAAACCGAGCGCCAATAACTTCCCCAATTAAGTTACTGGCGCTCATTTGGATTCCATTGGGAGTCCTTTTGGAGTCAATCTATGAATGCTTCAACACCCCACGCGCCGCAAATCAAAGTTGCTGCGACCTATATGCGCGGCGGCACCAGTAAAGGCGTGTTTTTCCGGCTGCAGGATTTGCCTAAAGCCGCACAAGTTGCCGGCCCTGCTCGTGATGCGCTACTGCTGCGAGTGATTGGCAGCCCAGATCCTTACGGCAAACAAATTGATGGCATGGGTGCTGCCACCTCAAGTACCAGTAAAACCGTGATCCTCTCCCCTAGCACCCAAACCGATCACGATGTCGATTACCTGTTCGGCCAAGTGGCCATCGATAAACCCTTTGTCGATTGGAGTGGTAACTGCGGCAACTTAACCGCCGCCGTCGGCGCCTTTGCCATCAGCAATGGCTTAATTGATACGGCCCGCATTCCACACAATGGCATCTGCACTGTGCGTATTTGGCAAGCCAACATAGGCAAAACCATTATCGCCCATGTACCCATCACCCAAGGTGAAGTGCAAGAAACAGGGGATTTTGAGCTCGATGGTGTGACCTTTCCCGCGGCCGAAGTGCAAATCGAATTTATGAATCCGGCTGCGGACGAAGATGCCAATTCTAACGGAGGGAGTGGCAGCATGTTCCCGACCGGCAATGTTGTTGATGTGCTAGAAGTGCCGGGTATTGGCAGCGTTAAGGCCACTATGATTAACGCTGGCATTCCCACCATTTTTATCAATGCTGAGGACTTAGGCTACACAGGCACTGAGCTGCAGGATGATATTAACAGCGACACGGCGGCACTGGCTAAATTTGAAACCATTCGCGCCTATGGCGCTGTGCGTATGGGCTTGATTTCGCATATAGATGAAGCGATTACGCGCCAACATACGCCCAAGGTCGCCTTTGTTGCTAAACCCAAAGCCTATGTGTCATCGAGCGGCAAACCCGTCAATACCGATGATATCGACTTGCTCGTGCGCGCGCTGTCGATGGGCAAACTGCACCACGCCATGATGGGCACGGCAGCAGTGGCAATTGGCACAGCAGCAGCAATCCCCGGTACCTTAGTTAACTTAGCCGCTAGCGGAGACACTAAGGACAAAATAGATGCGGTGCGTTTTGGTCATCCCTCAGGCACGCTGCGTGTTGGGGCTGAGGCGTCAATGGTCAACGGCGAATGGACAGTTGTTAAAGCCATTATGAGCCGCAGCGCCCGCGTGCTAATGGAAGGTTTTGTGCGAGTACCGAGCGAGTGTTTCTAATCGTTTATCTGGTTTTAGATTCAATCGCTAAAGGCGCACAAGGAAGAGGATTCAAATGAAAAAAACAACGGCATTACGACAAATGCTCAGTGGTAGCGATATTCACGTCGCCCCCGGTGTTTACGATGGTATGACGGCACGTTTAGCCGAACAGGCGGGGTTTAAGCTGATTTATGCCAGTGGCGGCGCGATTGCGAGAAGTTGTGGTTTCCCCGATATAGGCATGCTGAGCTTTAGCGAAGTGTTGCATCGACTTGAGCAAATGGTCGAAGTGACCCAAGTGCCCATCATAGCGGATGCAGATACTGGGTTTGGTAATGCCATCAACGTGAGCCGCACAGTAAAAGCCTTTGAGCGAGCGGGTGTCGCAGCATTGCACTTGGAAGATCAAACCTTTCCAAAGCGCTGCGGCCATCTGAATGATAAATCTTTGGTGAGTACCCAAGAAATGGTGCACAAGATCCGTGTCGCTAAGGACAGCCAAACTGACCCAGATTTTATCTTAATTGCTCGCACTGATGCGATCGCTGTTGAAGGATTCGACGCTGCAATGGAGCGCTCACATGCGTATTTAGCAGCGGGGGCCGACGTGATTTTTGTCGAAGCGCCCGAAACCGTTGAGCAAATTGAATTGATCGCTAAGCATATTAAGCAGCCTAAGCTCATCAATATGTTCCACAGTGGTAAAACACCGCTGGTGTCGAAGGACAGACTGCAAGCATTGGGATACAAGTTCATTATTATTCCCTCTGACTTACAACGAGCGACTATCCATGCTTGTCAGCACACCTTACGCACGATTCTCGAGCAGGGTGACAGTGGCAGAATTGCCGAACAGATGGTGTCGTTTGCAGAGCGAGAACGGATCATAAATACACAAGCATATTTGGATATTGACCTCGGCTATGGGCGTAACTGAGTCAATGCAAGTTTAACCCTGCCATCTAAACGCTAAAACAGTTCAACCAAAGACCTTGCTTCTCCCCCTTCCGGCAAGGTCTTTTTCTATTCCCCTTCATGATTTTAGTGACTCTGCGCACTGGTTTTCGCTGCATTTGTCGCAGCATCATATGTTGGCCTATCTTAAACAGTGCTAAGATTCTTAAGCTTAAACACGGGAAAAAAAGCTCGTCATAACCAGCACAAAGACACTAAAACAGCATATTTGAGCTATCGCATGATCGATGACTGAATCGCGCCCATCGATTTTGGTTGTTTTTAAACCAAGTCAGCAATTTAAGCTAAAGTTTTTACAACAAAATGGCATTTAAGGTCTAGGCTAAGAACTAAACTAAATAGAAACCTAATCAGGATGGGTCCGTTTTTTGGTAGGGGAAAATTTGAGTCAACTAATCCACAAGCTAGTGCTAGGCGCGCTTTGTATCCTAAGTTTGTGGGGGATCTCGTGCAATGGATTAGCGCAACCATTGAGCGCGGCTTTCACGCAGCTTAAATTTGAACATATTCGCAGTGAAGATGGTCTCAACCAGAATACGATTACCAGCCTGTTTATGGACAGTGCTGGCATGTTGTGGATTGGTACTCAAGATGGTTTGCATGCATACAACGGTCATAACTTCACCATTTTTACCCATTCCCCCAACGATCCTAGCAGTATTTCAGAAAGTTATGTCTCTGACATTATTCAAGATTCAGAAGGCTACATTTGGGTTTCCACATTCAGCCAAGGGGTCAATCGACTCGATTTGAGTACAGGGACCTTTGAGCACTTTGGCCAAGAACAAGGTCTGACCGATCCCCGCACCACCAAACTCAGCATAGTGGGTAATACACTCTGGATTGGTACTAAAGCAGGACTATTTTCCCTATCGACCAAAACCAAACGCATTACCCAAGTGAGTTTAGGTAATAGCGTCGAGCCCTATATCACTAGCTTAGCCAATGTTGAAAACACGTACCTGCTGGCAGGTACCCAAGATAGCGGCACCTTTGCCGCCAGTGCGAATACCATCACTCGCTTAAACGTGCCGCAAAATGTCACCACCTATCAAATTCGGGCGAACTCGGCCTACTCGATCACTTTAGCCCTAGGTGGACAACTATGGCACTACAACTTGGCCTCGCAGCAGGGCGAAATCCTTTGGCAGACTGACGATAACGTGCCTTACATTAAGGATTTTATCCAAACCGAACAGGGTGACTTTTGGGTCGTCGGGCCTGAAGCGGGTCTCATTCAACTCGAGAAAAATGATAATTTATTCACAGCGACCTACCATAGATACGATCCTAAGCGCACCAACAGTATCAGTGAAAATAACATACTGAGTTTACTACAAGATCCCTTTGGCAACTTATGGCTAGGCGCCAGTTATTCGGGATTAGATAAAATTAATACCCGTCGCCAGTATTTTCAGCATATTTTCGAATACACCACTGAGCTGTCGCAACAGAGCAACAATATTCGCACCTTATTCCGCAGCAAAGATAATGCCCTTTGGATAGGCACTGAAGGCGCAGGGCTTAAGCGCATATTAGCCGATGGAAAATATGAGCATTATACGGAGCTATTTGCGAACGCCTTAGGAATGCATCAACGCAATTTAAACCTCATCCTGCGAGATATTGATCAAGACAAAGCTGGCGTGCTCTGGTTTGCCACTAACTATGGACTCGGTCGGCTGTCGCCAGAGGGCGATTTCCAATTACTCAAGGTCACTACAAGTACGGACCAAGGCTCTGAAGCCAATTATATTCGCAATCTAGACATTGATGATCAAGGTCTTCTCTGGGTAGCAACGACCCATGCCATCTATCGCAAAGCTATAGATACCGATGAGTTTACTTTTATCTCATTGGCAAATATTGATCATTTCTATCCGGCACAAAACCAGCTTTTAATCCTAAGAGCACACAAAGATACGCTTTGGATAGGCACACTCAATGGCCTGCTGAAACTGGATATGAAAACGGGGATAGGTAAATCTTACTTCCATCAATCCTCTAATAAGAAAAGCTTAATCAACAACCGTGTCCGCGATATTTTGGTGACTCAGGCGGGTGAGGTATGGTTCGCCACCCATGGCGGGATCAGTAAGTTATCTTCCCAAGGTGCCGATGCAGGCTTTACTCATTACACCCGCGAGCAGGGATTACCAAGCGATACCATCTACGCCTTACTTGAGGACCAAGAACATAACATTTGGTTTAGCAGCAATGCCGGCATAGGTAAACTTAACCCTAAAACCAATCGCATCATCATATTCAACGAACAAGAAGGTTTGCAGGCACTGGAGTTTAACGGCGGCGTAAAACTGCAGGACAGCGATGGCGATCTCTGGTTTGGTGGCATTAACGGCATCAATCGTTTCAATCCCCAGTCGATTCCAGATCAACGACCCGATGTTAAAGTCGCACTCACTGGCTATAGCATTGCGGGAAAAGGCCACACGATTCTCGATTTAAGCCGCCCCCCTAGCATAGTGATGGACTATAGCGATCAGCTAATCAGTTTTGAGGTGACCTCATTGGATTTCAGCTACACGGGTAAAAACCGTTTCAGCTATTATCTCGAGGGATTTGATAACGAATGGCATGAGCTACCCACAGGCAATGAAATCACCTTCACTAACATCAATTCTGGCCATTACCGATTACATGTTCGTCATGGGCTGCAATACAACTCAGAAGGTGCCTACGCGCTGCTTGTCGATCTGAATGTACAAGCCCCCTTCTATCGCACTCAATTCGCCTACATCCTTTATTTCTTACTCACTTTAGGACTGCTGGCTTGGGTCATTCTCTGGCGTAAAAAGAAACATCAAATACAACGTGAATTTGAAACCAGCATTCGCGCCTCAGAGGAGCGGCTAAAACTGGCACTTTGGGCGTCTGGCGATGGCATGTGGGACTGGAACATAGCCGAAAACCAAGTCTATCGTACCAATATGGACTCTTCTATTCCCCATTGGAACAGCAGCAATATTGTCCATGAGAGCATGCACTCAGAAGACAGAGAGAGATTCAAACTTGAGCTAAACGAGCACCTTCAAGGCCGCTCGCCTTTCTTCGAAGCCGAGTACCGTGTCGAACGCTCACCGGGTAATTGGGTGTGGATTTTAGACCGTGGCAAAGTGGTTGAAAAAGATAGCCTAGATAACCCAATCCGCATGACAGGGACTAATCGTAATATCACCTCTCGTAAACTGATTGAGAACGAGCTGGTATTGTCCTCGCAAGTGCTCAACAGTATGAATGAAGCGGTTGTCGTTGCGGGCCTAGACTATCGCATTCGCTCGGTTAACCCTGCCTTTTGTGCCATTACTGGCTACACAGAGCGCCAAATCACCGACAGGCATTTCATTCATTTAGCCTTTGGGCGCCAACAGCGTGAATTGTTCAATACTATTGAACAACAGCTACTGCGCCATAAACATTGGGTCGGGGAACTGTGGATCCGCAATAAACAACGGCAGGCGATTTTAGTCTGGCTTGAGATCAACCAAGTTATCGATATTAAAGGTGAAACCAGTCACTTCGTCGCGGTATTTACCGACATCACACAGCGGAAAAAAGCCGAAGAAGATCTGCGTTTCCTCGCCAGTTTCGACACCTTAACGGGCCTGCCAAACCGAACCTTATTCCAAGACAGGCTCAATCACGCGATAACCCAAGCGCATAGGGCGAACAATATCGTCGCCTTACTGTTTTTAGATCTTGACCGCTTTAAACATATCAACGACTCCATGGGGCATCATGTCGGCGATTTACTGCTCAAAGCGGTAGCCAGAAGACTGCAAAATGCAGTGCGCGATGGCGATACGGTCGCACGCCTAGGCGGTGATGAATTTACCATTATTTTAGAAGGGGTGGCGAAAACCAAAGCCGCTACTTTGATCTCAGAAAAAGTACTCAGAGCATTCCAAACGCCCTTCTTATTGGACGATAAAACGCTAACCATTTCGACCTCCATCGGCATCAGTCTCTATCCAAACGATGCTGACAATGCTGACTCGCTGATTAAATTTGCCGATACAGCCATGTACCACGCGAAATCCTCAGGTAGAAATAACTTCCAGTTTTATACTTCTAAGTTAAATGAAATTGCCACTCGCCATGTGCAACTCGAAAGTGGGCTAAAAGAGGCGATTCAGCGCAACGAATTGAGCTTAGTTTATCAACCTAAGTTCTGTTTAAAGGATGGTTCACTCACTGGGATAGAAGCGCTTTTACGTTGGCATCACACTGAACTTGGCCCAATTTCCCCCGTCGAGTTTATTCCGCTGGCGGAAGAAACCGGCATCATCACCCAAATTGGCCATTGGGTGATCAATCAAGCCTGCCAGCAATTAGCCGAATGGAACAGCTTAGGATTCAATGGTATCACTGTCGCCGTTAACCTATCGGCTCGCCAACTTAAGGCCGATATTATCTCCACTATAGAAGTTGCCTTGGCAGTATCAGGTCTCCCGGCACAATCCCTTGAGCTTGAACTGACAGAGTCGATGATCATGGGCAATCCGCAGGAGTCGGTCAGCATTTTATCTAAACTCAAAGCCCTAGGCTTGACCATAGCGGTGGATGATTTTGGGACAGGTTATTCGAGCCTAAGTTATCTCAAACGCTTCCCGATAGACACGCTGAAAATCGATCGAGAGTTCGTCAGAGATATTACAAATGATCCCGACGATGCGGCCATCACCAGCGCTATTATCGCCCTCGCCCACAGTTTAGACCTGAACGTTGTCGCCGAAGGCGTAGAGACCCAAGAACAACTCAACTTCTTGGCGATGCAGGGTTGCGATCAAGTACAAGGTTTCTTACTCAGTAAACCCTTAAGTGCCGCGGATTTTTTAACTTTACTCAAGAATCAATCTAAGCCACAGCCGATTTGATTTGATTTGATTTGATTTGATTTGATTTGATTTGGTTTGGTTTGATTTGGTTTGATTTGAGGCGAAGCCTACAAATGTCATCGTCAAAATCAGCCAATAAAAAAGGCTCCTAGGAGCCTTTAATCATCACCACAACATCCTTACTTTGCTAAACGTTCAACACGCTTAACCCAGCCTTCTGGACCTTGAATGTGACCCTTTTGTATTTCGGTATAGAGTTTGTAGATGCGCTGAACATGCTCGCCCACTTCACCATTACCGACAGTGACTATGTGGCCATCTTCAAAAATGTAGGAGCCTACAGCTGAAACTACGGCCGCTGTACCAAAACCACCCGCCTCGATAATTTCACCAGATTCGATGTCAGCGATAAATTGATCAAGCATGACAGTCTCTTGGCGCACTTCACAACCAAGCATCTCACCCAATTCCATGATGGATTGCGAGGTGATCGACTTAAGAATGGTATCTGTGAAAGTCGGAATGATCACAGTGCCATCTTTTAATATGTGGAAATGGTTCATCGCGCCCGCTTCTTCAATCTGTTGATTGGTCGAGTCGAGATATAACACTTGCGATGCACCAAAGGCTGCCGCGGCTTTACCCGCACGCAACGACGCCGCATAGTTTCCCGCCGCTTTTGAGGCGCCAGTGCCACCCGAAACTGCGCGATGGAAAGTTTTGCTGATCAGTAAGCGTATGCCTTTGTTGACACCCGCTGCGTAATAAGCACCACTTGGGCTTAATACCACACAGAAGGTATAACGCGTGCTTGGGCTAACAGAGAGACGGTCTTCGGTCGCAAAAATAAAGGGGCGAATATACAGACACGCACCTTCTTGCATCGGGAACCACAGGCGATCGACATCGATCAACGCATTGATCGCATCCATCTGCACTTGTTCATCGATATTAGGAATACAGACGATATCGGCGGAGCGATTCATCCGCTCGGCATTCTTATTAATACGGAAAGTATAAATCTCGCCATCTTCGTGCATAAAGGCTTTCGCGCCTTCGAAGATCGACTGGCCATAATGCAACGCCATTGCACCCGGTGCCATTTCAAATGGACCATAAGGAACGATGCGCGGATCGCACCATTGTCCGTCATGATAATCCATCAAAAACATATGATCGGTTCTGAGGCTACCAAAGCCCACATTCCCCTCGGGCTTGAATTGCTCAGTACGGCGCTCGGACGCAGGTTTTAAATTGTAGGTTATTTCCATCGCATACCACCTTGATTACTGAACAAGCAGACTAGGGAGCGACAGGAATAAAGTCAAGAGGGGCGCGCATATCTATACCCAAACAATCTGAAGATGCAGGATTCAGCGGGAATTTAACGCACTTTAGGCAAGGCGGTTATTTGCGGACCTAGTGGGCTAAGTTAAAAATAACCAACACAGCATAAAGTGCATTAAAACCCGCCGGGACGGAGCGCCTAGGGAACTCCACTTCCGTGTTGCATCAATTCAAAAGGTGACCGACATTCTGTCATTGATGCGCCTTGAATTGAAGCACCCTAGGCGCTCTGAAACTCGTATCTTCAGGTAGCTTGGGTATAAAGGTCTAAGCAATAAAAAACTCGCTAACATGCTTGGCTCAGCCTTTCACACTGTCTTAGATACTAGATAAAACAATCAGCATTGGGTCACACATAATGCCAATGGCAAGTATTTTTGCCACAATGGGGTCGAACTCCCGATGAGATAAACCTATGTCTGACTATAAGATGATCCCCTGTGAGCACTACGATTACCTCGAACTTGCCTGCCTGCGCGGTTATCAGCTCAAGATTGAGTTAATTGATGGCACGCAGTGCCAAGGTCAAGCCATCACCACGCAGACCAGAGCCGACAAAACCGAGTGGCTTGTTATCCAGCAGCAACAAAATAAACAATCCCTTAGGCTCGACCATATCGTCGCTATCACGCCTGTCGATGTGCATGCTGAATTTGGCAGGATGCAGATTGCCACTAAACAAGGTTAGCGAGGACAACACATGGCAAAGATAATGTTAGCAGTTGAAATCGGTCACTGGACCGGTGGGCATAATGGCCAATATCCCCAGCTGATTGAGTTTGATACGACGCATCTTGATAGACCTTTTCAGGTCAGCGATGGTTGGGGGCATGGTTTAGGTGGCGCGGCTTACTCACTCGCACAATTTATCAACACGCCTTATTACCTAAAGCTCAAAACTGAGGCTCCTTGGGCGTTTGCCATTATCGAACAGGGCTTAGCGCAACAGAATATGGATACGATCGCCGCGGCACTCTCAATCCAATATGTGGATCATCCACCGCTTGTGCCTAAACATTTAATGGAATACTTATTAGGTTAAAGCTGAAAGATTTAGCTAGAAGAGAGTGAACGTGATGAACAATGCAGGTTTAGATAGCGAGGTGTATTGCGGAAAAGCTTCACCGAGTCATGACACTCGGTGA
Source organism: Shewanella sp. MF08487 (assembly GCF_050848685.1). NCBI lineage: Bacteria > Pseudomonadati > Pseudomonadota > Gammaproteobacteria > Alteromonadales > Shewanellaceae > Shewanella > Shewanella sp. MF08487. Next base: position 65,662 of record NZ_JBOZPB010000020.1, on the reverse strand, counting down.
CAGGATTCTAAATAGGGATTGAAATAGGTTTCTAAACAGGGCGAAAAATAGCTTAGCGCTTAAACCGCGACCGCCGCTATTACAGACACTTCAACCAAATATTCCGGCTCAGCAATGGCAGCTTGCACGCAAGCGCGGGCTGGTGCATGGCCTTTAGGCACCCAAGCATCCCATACGGCATTCATCGCATCGTAATCACCCATGTCTTTCAGATAGATAGTCGCTGACAACAAATGCTCACGCGAACTCCCCGCCTGCGCCAACAAGGTATCGACTTCTTCAAGCATAGTGACGGTTTGCTCAGTGATATCTTGATACTTATCCTTCGCCACTTGACCACACAGATACACAGTACCTTGGTGAATGACTATACTGCTCATGCGGGTGCCAACGTCTAAACGGGTAATGCTCATATTGATCATCTCTTAAATCAGTACATTTAAATAATTGGTTCAGCTCAAACTGAATAGGCCATTTTAACGATAAACAGGCGTTATGTCTGCGCCGCTAACTTAGGCCAAGGCGAATAGAAGCGCGCCATCAAGGCAAATAAACCGAGACCACAGCTCACCACGGCCAACCACACTAACGGCGTCGCCACTTCTAAATTCACTAATTGGAATCCAACCAAGGCCGAACACGCCGCGATTAATGCAAAGGGCAACTGGGTCACCACGTGGTCATGGGGAGCGCAACCTGAACTGGTCGCACTGAGCACGCTGGTATCTGAAATGGGCGAGCAGTGATCGCCAAAAACTGACCCCGCCATCACAGCGCTCAATACTGGTAACAACAGATGAGGATCAAGGTTATGAGCAATCTCAGCGCCAATCGGGATCATAATCGCAAATGTGCCCCAACTCGAGCCCGTCGCAAAAGCCATTATCGCGCAGAGTAAAAACATTCCCGCCACCAGCAAGTGTGGAGAAAGATAAGATTTAGCCCAAGCGGCCAACAATTTCGCCACGCCAAGATCTTGGATAACAGCGCCAATCATCCAAGTGCAGAGTAAAATTGCAATAGCAAAGGCGATCATGCGCACACCGTGGCTCAAATCCCCCACTAACGCCGTTAAGCGTCGCCCAGACAAGCCCAACATAATCAGAGTGACCAAGGTCGCCAACAAACAAGCATCGCGCATAGAGGCGCCAATATCGGCCTTAGCCAGCCAGAGCGACACATCCCAAGAAGAGACCTGCTGGGCACCAGACCACAAAGTTAATCCCACCGAAGCCAATAACAGAGTCAGCATAGGAATAGCGAGTAGCCAAGGATTGCCCTTGGCCTCGACTGTACTAGAAGATTCCACCACGGTAGCGGCGACAAAAGAGCGAAAACCCACGCCATACCAAGCGACAAGCACGGACAAACCTAAGGTCACTATGGCGTAAAAGTTAAATAAGGCCACATCGATGAAGGCTTCCAGCGGCGACATGGGCAAAAAGCTGATCCCCGCGATAAGCGCCATCACATAGGGGCCCCAACTGGAGAAAGGCAATAGCGCACACAGGGGCGAGGCATTGGAATCCACCAGATAAGCGAGCTGCTCATGGCGAATGCCATAACGCTGGCTCAGTGGCTGACAAACATGACCGACGGCAAGGCAACTGAAAATCCCATCGATGAACACTAACCAACCGAGGAACACCACTCCCAGACGCGCCTGACGCTCAGTGCGGATACGGCTATATAGCCAATCGCCAAACTGACCCACGGCGCCGCCACGTGCTAACAACTGCGTCATGCTACCTAGCAGCAACATGGCCAATAGCACATTGAGGTGCCACGCTTGCCACGCGCCTTGGGCATAAAATTGTTTAACACCGATATCAAGCAAATACCGCGCAGTTTGCAGCGGGTCAAATTGGGCGATCAATAGCGCGCCAGAGACGATACCAACGCCTAACGCCACCAGCGTGCGGCGTAAAAACAGGGCTAAGGTTAAGGTCAACAGTAACGGGAGTATGGCGAGCAGACTAGGCGACATGGACCATTCCGATAAAAAATAAAACCAAGAATACTAACGAGTTAATAACAAATGCAAAAAAACTTAATTTAGAACCCAGTAATAGGGTGTTTTTTAACCAAACGACAAGAATCGCTATTCCTTAAGTTCTAGGCACTGCTAGAATCACAGTCCCATCCAGAAACCATAGGACTCTCCAGATGAGCCTTGAATTACTGTCCAAACTGGAAACCAAAATCCAGGCTGCACTCGAAACGATCGAGCTTCTAAAAATGGAGCTTGAAGAAGAGAAGCAAAAAGCGTCTACACTGAGTGAGCACAATCAACAATTGAATGCGCAAAACCAGCAACTACAAGAAGAACTCACTTCTTGGAACGAAAAAGTTACTGGCCTTGTTGGCTTGTTAAACAGCGAAATCTAAGCTGCACGGCGTGAAATCTATACTAACTAAATGAGATTTAAATTGAGCCGGTTCTAAATCGAACCCGCTCTAAATTGAATTGGTTTGATAATTCTGCGCTTCAATGAGTTCGTTCAGCTCTAAAATAGCCTGCTTCACTTTTGGCAGGCTTTTTCTTGGTAGTAAAAACCGTCCCCGCTCAAATTCTAGTCGTCCTAAATCTTTAACCCAAATAACACCAGTAAGAAAAATACGCGCATGCTTAACGATAAGTTTAGGGGCGTAAACGGGGAAAACTCTCATATGACCACCTATAAACATTCTTGTTGTTATTGATTCCCCTCTTTGACATAAGGTTTACTGTTTGAGTTGCATGGTTGACAGACTATTTTTCATATTTGAGCACCCAAAAACTTCAATCATCTGATTTAGTTAAACTATCAATATTAAACTCAATCACAAAAAAACCAAAAGCCATAAAAATGACGCTTGCCAATTTTTTGACGCTCTGTTAAATTAACCATGTTACTCAGGGTGAAAAAGAGCCCCTTGGCTCAAGTCCGTACTTTCTGTTATAAGAAGTACGGTTTTTTTTACCTGTTTTTTATCAATATATTCAATAAACTATAATCTCAAGCGCTTAACCCGACGTCGCTAACTCACGCCAACACTTAATACTGCCGTCACAAGCAATAAAAAAGGAGCCGTTAGGCTCCTTTAAACAAACAACTGTATGGGTACGTGATTATCACCCGCTCGTATAACGGCGACATGATAACGTCATCAGCATTATTTCTTCGCTAGAAAGAAAGCGATATCTAATAGCTCATCGTAGGATTTGATTGAACCGGTTTCAACGCGATATTTACCATTAACAACCAAAGCCGGTACGCCGGTTAACTTAGCATTTTCAGTATCACGCTTCATCTTAGCCATTTGCGCTTTCACCATAAAAGATTCCGCGGCCGCGTCGAAGGTTTTACCATCCACACCGTTAGCGATAAAAAGAGCACGGATATCATCACGATTAGTAAAATTTTGTTTTTTATCATGGATAGCTGAAAAAAGTGCATTATCAATTTTATCATCGACATTTAATTGATGTGCTACTGCAAATGCACGTGACATTTCTACGCCCATGTCTTTACCGATAAAATCAACGTGCGCTTGGTTAAAAGCCACACCATCAGGTTTGTCTGCAATAATTTTTGGCACTACAGTCTTAGCAAAATTATAACAATGTGGACAATAGAAGGAGAAAAACTCAGTAATTTCAGGTTTTGCCGTCGCAGGACCATCATTAATCACAGTGTAATGAACACCTTCTTGATAATCTGCAGCGACTACGGCCATTGGTGCCAGTAACAAGGCCGCAGCCATAAGTAATGCTTTTTTCATGAAAATTCCTTAAATCAATCTTATAAATAGGTTCACTAGGCAGGAGACTAACACATTCTCTTTTTTGAGTGTAACTCACGCCTAAGAGTTCAATTTAAAATCACTGCGACTATTATGCATGGTTAAATATTGAACATTAATAAGGTACTAAACTCAAAGGCGGTTCGCCCAGCGCATATAACTGTTCTTTAAACGATAAAATTTGCTGCTCCCAATATTTCTCATCCCCAAACCAAGGGAAGTTCATCGGGAAAGCTGGATCATCCCAGCGGCGGCCAATCCACGCGTTATAATGCACCATACGCAACGCCCGCAGTGGCTCAATCAAGGCCAGTTGCCTAGTATCAAACTCACAAAACTCTTCATAGGCCTCGAGTAAGATTTCAAGCTGCATTAATTGCTGCGCTCTATCACCGGTTAACATCATCCATAAATCTTGAATGGCCGGCCCCATACGCGCATCGTCTAAATCGACAAATCCAGGGCCGTCGGGCGTCCACAGAATATTGCCTGGGTGTAAATCCCCATGCAAACGAATTGCCGCAAAATCCTGTCGTTCCCAAATCGCATTGGCCTTAGCTAGCACTTGCTCTACCACGGTAAAAAAAGGCAAACGCAAGCTGTTAGGCACGAGATCGGATTGTTTTAACCACGCCAGCGGTTCTGCCCCTAAAATATGTGGGTTTAAGGGTTCACGCTCTGCAAATGAGGTTTGCGCGGCGTACTGGTGTATGCGACCGATAAATCGACCGACTGACTCTAGTTGTTCTAAATTATCGACCTCAAAAGCTCGACCACCTAAAGACGGGAACAGCGTAAATCGAAAACCTTGATACTTATGCAGTGTGCGGCCTTCGATAATCACAGGCACCGCCATTGGAATATCCTCAGCGGCGAGCGCTAACGCATAGTCATGTTCTTCTTGGATCTGTTCGTCGCTCCAACGATCGGGGCGATAAAACTTCACCACATAACGTAACCCTTCATCACTACGAAACTGATATACACGGTTCTCATAGCTATTGAGTGCGAGCAAGCCCGTTTCAGGATACACACCTAAGCTTTCAATGGCATCTAAGATCAAATCTGGCGTTAACGCTTGGAAATGGAATGCTGCACCGCTGGTATTGGTTATCGTCGGCGGCGTCATATTCTGATTCATATTAGTTCACTCTTAGATGAGGTTTAAGCACAGTGGCGAAGTATTCTAACACCTCAAAATCGGCTTTATTTTCAGTTGAAAGCCAGCAAATATTGCCATAAAACTCATAATTGAGCCATAACAGGCTCCCTTCAAATGCTAATGCCCATTGATGTCTGTCGGCGCCCCACTGACGCTCACCCACAGTGCAATCGAGTATCGCTGCAAGTGGCTCGGCAAAATCGACAAAACGATCAAAATCAATATCGGCGCTAATTGATAAACTTAACGCCTCTTTATCTAAGCGAATGGCTTGTATCTGAGTGCTAGCTAATTTCATGTTTTTTATCCAATCAACTACTACATGACATAATCAAACCTTGGCCCCAGTCCGGTGGACGTTTAGCTAAGTCTTCATGTTCTGTGTGTTCGGCAAAAGGCTGGCTTAAAATTTTCTGCAATCGGTGCAATGGCGCAAGATTACCCTCTTCCACCGCAATTATCGCCTCTTGAGCTAAATAGTTACGCAAAATATATTTTGGATTCACTGCATTACGCTCAGTTTGCCATTCACCCACATCAGCCACTATACCTAATCGCTGTTGATAGGCTTGATACCAAGTATCAAATTGCGCCACATCGATAAAATCATCCCGTAAACCGCTGTGTTGACTGGTCGGGTCGACCTTACCGAATTGACGCCATGTTTGAGTGTAATCGAGTTGATTTTTTTCCATTAGCACAGTCAAACGACCAATAAGCTCAAGGTCTTGCTTATCCTGCTCTGGCGTTGGTTTAACTAATGTTGGCAGACCTAATTTTGCGCGCATCAAATGTAAATAAGGCTGAACTAGCGCCTCTTGGTATTGATTAAGGATGGCAATTAAATCGTCGGACGGGATAACGGGTGTCAATGCTTGCGCTAAGCGTTGTAGGTTCCATAATCCAACACCCGGCTGCTGACCAAATGCATAACGCCCCTCTGAATCAGAGTGATTACAGATAAAATCTTCTTGGAAGGTATCTAAAAATGCAAAAGGGCCAAAATCAAAACTGTCACCCAGAATCGACATATTGTCGGTGTTCATCACCCCGTGGGCAAAACCTACCGCTTGCCAATGGGCAATCATTTTGGCCGTATCTTGCACTACCTGTAAAAACCACGCTTTATAACCTGCAGCATCACAACTCAAATGAGGATAATGCTGAGTGATCGTGAAATTGAGTAATTGAATCAGTTTATCAGCGCGGCCACGTTCGCTATGGCAAAAAAACTCAAAATGACCAAAGCGAATGTGACTACGAGCTAGACGTACAGTAATCGCTGCCGTTTCTTGGCTCTCACGCCAAACTGGTAAGTCAGAACCAATCACGGCCAAAGCACGCGTAGTGGGAACTTGTAAAGCATATAGCGCTTCTGAGACTAAAAACTCGCGCACCGCTGAGCGCATCACCGCACGGCCATCACCACGGCGAGAGTATGGCGTTGGGCCGCCGCCCTTAAGCGCGACATCCCACACACCGTTTGGGCCTACCGCTTCGCCTAAGATAATTGAGCGCCCATCGCCTAAGCGCGGCGTATAACCGCCAAACTGGTGGCCGCTATACACTTGGGCGTAATAAGTCGCGCCATCGATTGCGGCATTAGCAGATAAACCGAGTAATAGCTCATCGGTTGGCTGGGTTAGGCCAATTAATTGCGCAGCGTCATCACTCCACGCTAGCCACTGAGGATTGGTGATCCCCTGAGGATAAACCTGCGAGTAAAATTCGGGCAGCTGGGTAAAAAAATCCTGTTTAAACTTCATCATCACCCACCTATTGGCTCAAGGTCTTGCAAACCAGCACCGACTTATCGTCAAGTTCACATAAATGTCCACACTGATAGACGCCAAGGCCAAAACCACTCACACCAGAGCGACTTAAACGCTGCATGCCGTGTGCCTTACTTTGGCATTGCTCTAATGTTTCATAGTAGCCATTAATCGTTTCGGTCTGTAAAGGCATCGCCGGAATGGCACTCGCATCGGGATAATAAAACAGTGTCCATTCTGCCGTTTTAGTACAGCCACTGAGTAACAGTATTCCAAACATAAATAAGGCGTTCGGTAAGACATAGCGTAGTTTCATTGTTCCCCTACTTAAGCCCATAAAATAGGCCCATAAAAAAAAGCGAACTAAGGTTCGCCTTTTGCGCATCAGTTAAGGAGGATTCTACACTGCCTAGACGAGGTAAATAACCGCTTTTCGCCTAAGGGTTTAATCCCTACATTCATGTTAAGTCATAGCAGCTTTGGTCTGGGCTTTTTCTATTCGACTAATACGGCCTTCAAAGCCCGTTACTGTGCCATCGCTCAACCCAAACTCTAATGCTTTACGACATAAGACAATAGCAGCATCGAACGCTTGAGTATCATTAAGCAGCGTCGCCAAGTGGAGGAAACCTGCAGATTTAAGCTCAGCAGTTTTACCTTGCTCAGCAGTCACCGCTTGGAATAATGCAATATACTCCTGTGCCAACTGAGCACCATAATTGAGATAATCAGCAGATTTACGCTGCTTGTAGCACTCACCCACCATATTTTGTAATGCACTGTAACGATCGCTTACTGAGGTTGCCGCTTGATACTCCTCAAAAGCTCGTTTCAAGGTCACATTCGCCCAATCGCCGGGCGATTGAGCACCAATCACTGGCACAGTAGCCTGAACTTCAGCCTTAAGTACATCAACACCAGCGACTTCAGATGGGTCATCTACAAATGTTGAACCTAAGATGATCACCGCCTCTTCGTTATGTGCCGCAGGAATATCGACCTCGATAATATCAGTGTCGATATCGACCGAAATATGCGTAGTATTCACTGTCTGTTTTGGGTCGCGCGGCATCAATTCGGCTTCAACTTCAATAACCGCTTCCACTACAGGAGTCCCTACGGCTAGCTCCACAGACTCAACCTGCTCGGGCTCTGCTGTAGATGAAATCGGTGTTTCTTCGCGAGGAACAACCGGCGTAATCGGCGCCGATTTAGGCTTCAACGCTTCTTGCTCCTTCTTCGCCAATCGTTGTGTGCGACGAAATAAAAACACACCGATTGCGATCAGTACGAATACGATTAAAATTTTCATTCTTGTTCACCTTTGATGCTGGCTTCTCGACATAAGCGATGCCAATGGGTATGCCAAAGTCCGTTAAAATCGTATCAATGACAACCGTGCTCACCTAGAATTGAGCAGAGATTAACCGCTATTAAAGTCCATTGTGTCGGTGCAAATCAAGTGTTTATACCTTTTTATACGATCTTGCACTCAAATAGTTATAGCCAATTGCGCTAGACTGCGACATCCGGGTTAGATTATTAACCTAATTCCGCTGTGTAATACACATTAAGGACAGCCCTGATGCAAAGTATTCTTATCGTCGCCCACGCCACACCCTATGGAACAGAAAAGCTATTTAATAGCTTACGCATCGCATTAGCACTGAAGGATCAAGATGAGCAAGCCGTCGATCTTAAGCTGTTTCTCATGTCGGATGCGGTGTTTGGGGCGTTAAAAAATCAAACCACGCCAGACTTAAGTTACAACCTACAACAGATGTTTGAGATCCTCTTGGCGCAGCAAGTCCCTATTTTATTGTGTAAGACCTGTGCTCAAGCTCGAGGTGTGACTGCGGATATGATCATCGAAGGTGCGCACATTGGTACGCTGCAAGACTTAACCCGCTGGACACTCGCTGCAGACAAAGTGATGCATATCTAAAGCTTATTTTAGGTGCAACACTTAAGGTTATTTAAAGCCTCATTTTGTGCGCACCTTCATAAATTAATACTTCTGTTTTGTCAGCACTGGCTTCACTGCTTATGATGGGATATCCGAGTAATAGACTAAGGTATTCCAATGGACGCTGCGCAACTGCTAACGGGCAAACTGCTTTACGAGCACCAAACCATAGCTGCGATGGTGAAGATACATTGCAAAGCAAAGCACCAAAACCAAAATATAACCGGTCTATGCACTGATTGTATTGAGTTATTGGATTATGCCGCAACTCGCCTAGATCGCTGCCCCTACGGTCAGAGCAAACCAACCTGCAATAAATGCCCAGTACATTGCTACAAACCTGTGCAGAAGCAAATCGTTAAAGAGATTATGATTTTCTCTGGTCCTCGGATGCTATTGCCACATCCTATTCGAGCAATCAAACACTTACTTGCCGAACGCACGCCTGTTCCGAGCGTAGTGCCAGAAGCAGCATCCAATCGCCACCAGCGCATTGCCATCCAGCAAAAAAACTAACCTCATTCTTTTATCACGCCGAGTTCCCTGATATAACAGGGCTCTAGGTGTATGCCTAAGCAATCTGAAGATACGAGTTTCAGAGCGCCTAGGGTGCGTAAATCCGAGACGAGTCAATAACAGAGTGTCGGCCACCTTTTTAATTGATACGACACTCAAATACAGTTCCCTAAGTGCTCCGTCTTGGCAGGCTTTAACGCACTTTATGCGGTGTTGACTATTTTTAACTTAGCCCACTAAGTTAAAAATAACCGCAATCGCCTTGGATAGCGCGAAGGCCATTTATGCAGGAGCAATAAATGGCCTAGCCTAAAGTGCGTTAAATTCCCACTGCATCTTCAGATTGTTTGGGTACAGAATATGAACGAATTTAATAGCTTTTTCGCTCAAGCTTATTGGTGGTTATCGCTATTTGGAGGCTTACATTGCCTCGCGTTAGCTATTTATATTCGCTATTTATATCAGGCAGAAACACATCAAGGTTTGCTGGCTAGTTTCTTGAGCCTTGTGGCACTGTATTTTCTTACAGGTTTAATTAACCGCGATAATGCCCCGATCCCGATACATCTCTTATTTAATCTTATTAGTCCGATTTACTTTTTACTTATGCCTTTATTGTATTTGTACTGTAAAAGTAGTTTAAGTCAAATAAGTCAACCTATTGGTTTTTCAAAACATTACTGGCCAGCATTACTCACCTTACTCTTCGCTATTATCGATATTGTTTTAAAATTAACGGGATATCAAACAGGCGAATGGCAATCTATCGCCCTGCTCCTTAAAGAACTGAATATCAACCAGTGGAGCGCCTTGCTCCCCGCACTGTTATCAATACAAACCTGTTATTACTTTATCGCGTTGTGGATGCTATTTCGCCTGCATAAACAAAAACAAAGAAATATCACACAACCCCAAGAGACACTCGGTACCATTCGGTTTCGTTGGTTAATAGGGTTAACGCTTGCCATGCTGTTAAATTGGCTGATACGTGTATTTGTAGTGATTCTGCCTTTTTATTTTGGTGATAATTTATCTTTACTATCCAATGCACTACCAAGGCTCACTTTACTGCTCAGCATGTATATGTTGGCCGTATACGGTTTAAAGAAAATCACCCGTTCAGCCTATTTAAAAGGTCGCATGGCCAAACAACCATTACAGCCACACGTGATTCAGAATGTCCTCACCCCTGAGGAGTATGAGTTTTTACACCAAGTTCAACAGGACGACTGTGAAAAAAAATAAGATTCTTAATGATCTAAGAACTTATCGGTACAACTATACTCCAATACACACCATCAATATGACTCTGTGGCAAGCAACTCGAATACTGAACCTCAGCTGACACTCAAGTCGTTTAGGCTGTTATTTATTTCGATAAAGGCTAGTCTGGAAAAAACCAAAGACTGAAGAGGCACTACCATGAAATCATTTTTAACAGCCATTGTGGCATCAACATGCCTAATCGTGAGTTTATTTACAGCACCAATCGCACAAGCAGACGAAAGCTACGAGCAGGCTGTGGTTAATTTTCAAAAAGCGAAAGAAACCAGTAAATTTTTCGACACCGCCTATGGCTACGCTTTGTTCCCTACTGTAGGGAAAGGCGGCATTGGTATTGGTGCAGCCTATGGTAAAGGTCGCGTTTATAAAGGCGGCGTTTATATGGGTGACTCCAGCCTGACTCAATTATCTATCGGCTTGCAACTAGGTGGGCAAGCCTATAGCGAAATAATTTTCTTTAAAGATGCTAAAGCGTATGAAAACTTCACCAGTGGCAGTTTCGAGTTTGATGCCCAAGCTTCAGCGGTGGCGATCAATATGGGCGCGAGCGCTCAGGCAGGAACGACGGGTAACTCCGCCACTGCGGGCCAAGCCGGCAGCAATAGCTCAGCCAGAGGCTCTTATATCAATGGCATGGCCGTATTTACCGCAGCTAAAGGCGGCTTAATGTTTGAAGCCGCACTGGCAGGACAAGCCTTTAGTTTCGAGCCTAAAGCAAACTAATACACGGTATTAACTGTTAAAAAATGGCGAGCCGCAGGGCTCGCCATTTTTATATGTCTATCTTATAAAAAATCGAATTAGGCTTTTTTGACCTAAGTAAACCACTTTAAACTTACTTGTGCCCCCAAGGTGCTGGCGGCAAGACAACTGGCTGAGTGAGATCAAAATCGACTTGAAAATTGCGGTTTGCGCGCGTGAGCTGGTAGCTAAACGTCGTTGGCGTAATCGCAATATGCCACACATTGGTGATCGACTGAGTTAAGCCATTTTTAACAAAGTTATCGATTGAGTCTTTATCAATAGGAAAAGATTGCTTCTGTACTGTCCCGTCATTGATGGTATCACCGCCATACATAGTCACAGCGTCTTCGCTTCCATCTTGATGGCGATGATCATGTTTCAACTTAAGCCCTTGTTGCGCCTTAGTCAGCACCCAAGTACGTGAATGGTCATCACCCACATGGAACGGGATCTTAAGCTCAGTGTCGCTGCATTCGCGCACATGCATCATTAAAGATTTACCACTAAAATCTGAGTCTACAGCGTTACCGGAGACCACTTTACCCGCAAAGGCTTGACCACAATGGCCGGCGATTTGCGCAAAGAAAGTATTTTGAGTCTCAGTGGATAAAGGCTCAGTTTGAGCCGCTATGGATGGTAAAGCAATTGAAGATAAACTGGCGAGCACGAGGCTCTGTAGGGCAATTCTGGACTTCATCATGTTCTCCATTTTTTAGATGAAAAACACCCTAACACTAGGAAATAAATTCAAACTGAATTTTCTCTAGTGTTAGGATAAATGTCGGCAATTAAGGTGCGAGATTACCAACCGATATACGTGCGTGAACGGTTACCGAGACGCTTCTTGATAAAACGAGCGGTAATAATACTGCCAACCATCAAGAAGATAAAAATCGCCGCAGAGAATAGTATACTGGTTATCCAAGACCCAGGTGGTAAACGGAAACGCATTAAGGTCGCAGTCGCATTAAACATCATGTCGAAGAGCGGGTGAATAAAGAAAATCGCAAAACTCATCTCAGCTATTTCAACTAACCAAGGCAAACGACTGCGCTCTGATAACCATTCACAAAAATTAAGTGTCAACACGCATAAACTTAGCTTTTGAATAAACTGCCAATCAATACCATTATATTCAAACGGTGCTTTATGGTAATTACCAATATGCTGCACGACGTAACTCTGTTCGACTAGGCTTGTGATTAAAAAAATTACCGCTAATGCACTGAAAATAGAGCCAAAACGTCTCAGCAGATGTTCATCTTGGGAATATAGAATACCAATCAAATAGAAAGGCATAAAATACACCACAGAGTGGATAAAGTTGATATTCCCTATCGGCCTATGCAACAAAATAGCCGCCACACAGCTGAGTACAAATAGCGTCCAGCGCATCTGTTGCGAGCAACGGATAAACCACAAGAAAATCGGTGAAAATAAAAATACCGCCATGATGAATGGAATATACCAATGTGGATAAAGGATATAACCATTACGCACCGTATAAAAAACACTCAACAATAATTGTTCGAGCGACTGGTGCTCCATAAAGATCCAGCGTAAACATAGACAGACTAGGCCGATAAAAGATACAACTAAAAAAGGATAAAGCACATTTTGTACTTTATTTTTCATGAACTTCTTGTAATCAAAATCCTTATAAAAAATTCGATGGAAAAAGTACCCCGAGATAAACACGAATAATGCAGTGCCTCCTCGTAATAAGTTCTCCAGTAATAACGGGAAACCTTCCCCAGAGTTGTAAATGCTGTGGCCAAGAACGATAAAGATAATCGCAATGCCACGCATGTAGGTAAATTCGAGCTGATTTTTTCTCATTATTAATTCATCGCACAGTAGAGGGTTCTTCCATCAACAACACTCGCAGAAACCCTAATGGTTCCATGGACTTCTGCTTCATTAAATACCAGATACTGACCCTCTCGTTGAAAAGGGAATACCAAAGGTAACAGAGTTGCAGCCTCAATGCCCTCACAAAAATTCTGCATCGGCACATCGAGCAACGGACTACCACTCACGGACAAGTTACCAAATTGCGAACTCATTCCTAAATAGGCTTGCGTCATCTCATCTTGATAGGGCACAACATAAAAACCAGAACGCACCGCGCCGATATCAATAAAACTACTGCTATCACTCACGCTCGGCATCACCAATAACGGCACTTTGGGATCCTGCACATTGAGTAACAGCTGAGATAACTTCTCTTGCGTGGCGGGATAGTAAGCCAACATGTCCTGTAAATATTTTTTCTGTTTATTATCTTTTTTCTCTGGAGCTTGTATCGGTTTAATGCGATTTAATAATATATCCACTGGCAACATCCCAGACATGACTGACTCTTTCCATCGGTAAGGATCTTGAGTGCTATCCAACAATATGCCTGCCAGAGCGCCTATATTTCCCGCCTCAGCAGTCCAACCACCCCACATTACCTGCTGTTGATAATAGTCATGCACATATTGAGTCAGTATTTGCTGATAACCGAGTAAGGTTTGATTTCGGCTTAATAAACGGGCGCCAGCAACTAACTCGACATACTTGGCACTACCTTCTATTAAATCATTGATATAGCTTACACGGTCTTCATTAGGCGCCACTTGGCGCCACTGCTGCAACCAATAGGCTGCATGACCCAAAAACAAAGACTGCTGCTCAGGTTCTGCTAATGCCGCCATTAAGGCGTCAAATAACTGTAGACGGTAATAACGAGCATCGAAGTTGAGAGGAAATACTTCACCTTCATAATGGCTGCTATCTTCTAATATCCGCCATTCGGATTGTGCATAAAAATGAAAAGCTTCATGCAAGGCGTTACCCGCCCAGATTAGAAAAGTGAGATCTGTAGGTTTAGTGTCGGCGTTAAATTGAATATTCGGCGCCTCAAGCTGGATCAATACACCGGGCTGGCCTTGATACTGTGGAAAGCCAAAGTTGACTGATAGACCCGAATGCAGGTTTACGGATTCTAAGACACTATTGTCTTTAACAACCTCGCCTCCGGGTTGGCGCAACCAAACGTTACCACCATAACTGAAAAGGTGTACTTTATCTTCAAGACGAAATCCCGGCCATAAGGCTTCACTCTGGCGACTATTTTGTGCCATAAAATCGAGGTAAAGACGGGCGAGTTGTTCCGGAGATGCTTCATCGGCAAACGCGGGTGTAGTGGCAGAAACACCTAAGAACCATAGGATCACTACCATAATATTTTTCATTTATCAGCCTAAACCAACACAAGGGGTTTACAAAACAGCGCTAGCATATAGCGCAATCAAGCAATAGTGAAACGTTTGCCAAAAAATATTTTTACTCAAGTCATTTTAAGTATAAGCCAGCGCTTGGAGTCCGAATAAAATGATATTTTTAGCATTATTCCACCACAATTAAATCATGGCATACGCAGGATGCTTAAACCTTAGGTTCAGTCGGTTTATCTCCAAACCACAGAGCGAGTTTATCCGCCGCGCGAGATTTAACCTCATCGTCAATGTATAAACTCACCATAGTTAGCGCCGCGGCAAGGGCACCTAAATCATCGGTAAAGCCAACTAGAGGCGTCAAGTCAGGAATAGCATCTAAGGGCGAAATAAAATATGCCAAAGCACCAAAAATAACAGATTTAGCCCATTTAGGCGTATTCGGCTGCTGCGACGCATAATAAAGCCACAGGGCACGCTCGATCACTTCCCTACCCGCCTGACGACTAAAGAGTTTAATCTTGTTCCAAAATCCGCTATCGGTAAATTGCTCATTCGCCATCATATCTCTCCTGCAGTTTAAGATTATTTAAGTTTCAATCCACTCCTTATTTACAGTGTACGACGATAAGCCGCAGGGGTCAGGCCAAATTGTTGCTTAAAACGTAAGGAAAACTTTTCCGCAGATTGATAACCACAAGCTAAAGCCACTTGCAGTAATGGTTCGCCTGAGTTTTGCAGCATGGCCAAACCATGGCTCAGCCGGACTTCAACTAATAATTGCCTAAAACTGGTATCTTCTAGCGCCAATTTACGCCTAAGGCTAGCTGTACTCATGTGTAACTTGTCGGCAATATCCTCCTGCTGCCATGATGCCGAAGGACTCACACTCATTAAGGCCAAGGCCGCTTGAGTCACGCTGCGTTGGGTGTGTCCATACAACCAGTTCACACTGCGTTTATCCGGCAAACTTAACAGTAACGCGGCCAAATAATGCAGTTGAACAGGATCGGCCAGAGACAAGCTCAAACTCTGTAATAGCGCATTCCAAGCTAAGTCCACCGCGCGTGATACGTTTTGGACTGGCATAGGGTCACGCCAATCGGTAGCGCTTGATAAAATACCTTGGGGTAAATCGTGGGGGAGTAATAACTGCACCGCCCGATAACGCCCAAGAAAAGGTCGATTAACAAAGCTAATATGCGATCCGGCAGGAATTAACAGTAACTGACCTTGACCCACCAAAACGGATTCATCTTGCCAGAGTAAAGACTTTTCCCCATGAATAACTCGAATAATCGACGGCTGGTGCACAGGTACTTGAGATAAAGATTGTGCCTGCTTCGAATCATATTCAAACAAACGTATCATGACACCAGCCTAATCATCAGTGGATTATCGGTTATATACCGCGGTCAACTTGGCGTTGCCGAGCGCTTGTGCCCTGAGCATAAAGCCCAATAATGCAGGGCTAGCGTCCTTTGGCAGCTCTAACGTACTAGGCAATGCCCACACAGTGAATTCATACCTGTGCACGCCATGTCCTTCTGGCGGACAAGCGCCACCAAAGTCAGTGGTGCCGAAGTCATTTTTCAAGGCGATAGCACCTTTGGGCAGTGCATCGGCATGCGAGCCCGCGCCTTGCGTCAGTGATGTTTGCGCTGCGGGTAAGTTATATACCGCCCAGTGCCACCAACCGCTGCCCGTTGGCGCATCAGGATCATAAGCCGTCACTGCAAACGCTTTCGTCCCCGCAGGTACTTCAGTCCAAGTCAGTTGCGGCGAAATGTTTTCACCTTGGCAACCGAAACCATTAAATACTAATTGCGATGTGAGTTTATTGCCCTCGCTCATATCTTTGCTCGTTAACGTCATAGCATGTGCCTGTCCAAATAAGCCCAATACTAAACTCGCTCCTAGCCACCATTTATTCATGTCTATCTCCCATTGATGTTTCGACCAGACTAATCTACGTCAATCCAAAAGGTCACATCTGCCCTAAAACGGCAACTTTCTGCCCAAAATGCTCAAATGTGAGAAAAAAACTGTCATTTTTGCAATTTCTCAGCATACAGGTAGTTTTGTAAAGCAAATTTATGCATAACCATGCAAGTGCGTCATGCGGTATAAACCAAGATGCTTATTACTACAGCGCTTTAATTAAGATTAAAAAAAATAATAAGATGTTTTATGCAAAAAATATTATTTACATAACACTGACAATATTTACTTTCATAATTTAGATAACGACATTTAAGTATGATTGACTCTATTTAATATCGATTAAATAAGTTAAATTTAAGTGCTGATTATTAAAAAGTAAGACATAGGTCATAATTTTATTTATAACTCACATATAAACTTCACTCCGTAATAAAAACCTAACTATTTTCTCTAAGTCATAATGGAGTCGTATATGAAGAGGAAATCTAAAATAATGGCGCATATCCGGCGCACGCGGCATATCATGATGCCTAGTCAACGTGACTATTTCGATCACTCCTTTATCTTCCTCCGCTAATCTCAGCGCAGGTAGTAGATCAACGAACAGGTCTAAAGTGCTATTGCTCTAATTTTTGCAAACACTAATGTACTGTCTTTTTTTGATTTATTATCTTGCGTCACTATCAAAGCATTTTTTATCAGTGCAGTTTTACTGCGGCTAAGCTATTCATACGCTCAATAAATATATTTCTACTTATATTTATTTCGTAACTTTTGGCATAACCACATTTAATCTGCGCACGGAATAGCTATATCTAATTTTCATACCATTAATGTTTTTAATTAGGTATAGGCACACTTGTATCTATTTTTATAAAATAAAAGGGAAATTAACTATGAAATCATTAAAAGTAGCCGCTAGCTTATCTGTCAGATCTTGTTTCGATATCGACAGAGAAGTTGTCAATGTATTAACCACAGATTTTTGCGATGTGGGCGCGGCTGTCGTCTCTGTTGATGATGTTAGAAATGGTATTGTTGAAAAGATTAAAAACACCGGATTGAAACTGCCCATTTTCGTTTCAGTTTGCTGTGAAGAAACCTTCCCTGATGATGTTTGCTCATCGATTACAGGGGTATTTGAACTCTGCGGTGATAACACTGACTTCTACGGAAAACAGGTCGAAACTGCGGTCGATAAATATGAGCAAGCGCTATTACCGCCTTTCTTCGGCACCTTGAAAAAGTATGTTGAAATGGGTAATTCCACCTTTGCTTGCCCAGGTCACCAAGGCGGACAATTCTTCCGTAAACACCCTGTGGGCCGCCAATTCTTCGACTTTTTTGGCGAAACGATTTTCCGCGCGGATATGTGTAATGCCGACGTCAAATTAGGTGACTTACTGATCCATGAAGGCGCGCCACTGGCAGCGCAGAAATATGCTGCCAAAGTCTTTAATGCCGATAAAACCTATTTCGTACTTAACGGTACTTCGTCATCAAATAAAGTCGCGACTAATGCGCTGTTAGCGAAAGGCGACCTGGTATTATTCGACCGCAATAACCACAAATCAAATCACCATGGCGCATTAATTCAAGCAGGTGCTACACCTGTTTATTTAGAAACCGCGCGTAATCCCTTCGGATTTATTGGTGGCATTGATGCCCACTGTTTCCAAGAGTCCTATTTAAGAGAGCAAATTCGCGAAGTCGCGCCAGAAAGAGCTGATGAAAAACGCCCATTCCGCTTAGCGATAATCCAACTCGGCACCTATGACGGCACTATCTACAATGCTCGACAAGTGATTGATAAAATTGGCCATCTCTGTGATTACGTCTTATTCGACTCGGCTTGGGTGGGTTATGAACAGTTCATCCCTATGATGAATGACTGCTCACCACTCTTGCTCGAACTGACTGCTGAAGATCCAGGCATTATCGTGACTCAGTCGGTGCATAAACAACAGGCTGGTTTCTCACAAACCTCGCAAATCCATAAAAAAGATAAACATATCAAAGGCCAAGATAGATATTGCAACCATAAACGCTTCAACAACGCCTTTATGATGCATGCCTCTACCAGTCCCTTCTATCCTTTATTTGCGGCGCTAGATGTGAACGCGAAAATGCATGAAGGCGCAAGCGGTCGTTATCTGTGGCGCGAAGCGGTAAAAGCGGGTATCGAAGCACGTAAGCTATTGCTCAAAAAGTGTAAATATATCAAACCATTCGTGCCAACAATGATAGATGGCCGCCTATGGCAAGACTATGAAACCGAACAAATGGCCGATGACTTACGCTTCTTCGAATTCGAACCTGGTCAAAAATGGCACTCATTCGAAGGTTATGAAAAAGGCCAATACTTCGTTGACCCTTGTAAGTTCCTATTAACAACACCAGGCATAGATGTAGAAACCGGTAAATATACCGACTTTGGTATTCCAGCGACTATTTTGGCTAACTTCTTACGGGAAAATAATATTATTCCAGAGAAGTGCGACTTGAATTCGATTTTATTCCTGATGACACCTGCGGAAGATATGGCCAAGATGCAACATCTGGTCTCGCAAATATCTCGTTTCGAGAAATTAGTCGATGAAGATGCGCCATTATCTGAAGTATTACCTAACGTTTATAACGCCAATAAAGCCCGTTATCAAGACTATACCATCCGCCAACTCTGCCAAGAAATGCACAATCTTTATGTCAGCCATGACGTAAAACAACTGCAGAAAGAAATGTTCCGTAAAGCGCATTTCCCAACCAAAATCATGGACCCACAGGAAGCAAACCTAGAGTTTATTCGTGGCAAAGTCGAATTAGTTCCGCTATCACAAATTGAGGGAAGAATTGCCGCAGAAGGCGCACTTCCTTACCCACCAGGCGTGTTATGTATGGTGCCAGGTGAAATATGGGGCGGCTCTGTTCAGCGTTATTTCCAAGCTCTCGAAGAAGGTATCAACTTATTACCTGGATTCTCACCAGAACTGCAAGGTGTTTATCTCGAAAATACCGCAGACGGCAAAATTCAAGCAATGGGCTATGTACTAAATAAATAATGAAGACTGACTGCAGAGTTTATTAACCCCACTCTGCAGTCAAATTCATGCCTCCTATAATAAGTCACCTAAATTAGGTTATTAGTATGAGTAAATCAGAAAATAAAATTGGCGTCGTCCAATTAACTATTATCACCATAGTCAACATGATGGGTTCAGGCATTATTATGCTGCCAACCCAATTAGCTCAAGTCGGTACTATTTCAATTTTATCTTGGTTAGTCACGGCGGCGGGTTCAACTGCCCTTGCCTACGCTTTTGCCAAGTGCGGTATGTTCAGTAAAAAATCCGGTGGTATGGGCGGTTATGCCGAATATGCCTTCGGCCGTTCTGGAAACTTTATGGCCAACTACACCTATGCCGTCTCACTATTAATCGCCAACGTCGCGATTGCTATCTCTGCAGTGGGTTACGCTGCCGTGTTGCTGGAAGTTAACTTAAGCCCGATGGCCATTTGTCTTGCGACCGTTGGTGTGCTTTGGCTGGCAACAATTGCTAACTTCGGTGGTGCCCGTATCACAGGTCGCGTCAGTAGCGTGACTGTGTGGGGGATTATTCTGCCCGTGATTGGCGTGTCGTTAATTGGTTGGTTCTGGTTCGACATCGACCTCTACAAAGGCGCATGGAATCCGCATGATATGCCATTCTTCAAAGCGTTAGGCGGTTCTATCGCGATGACTTTGTGGGCATTCCTTGGTTTAGAATCGGCCTGTGCAAACTCAGAAGCCGTCGATAACCCAGAAAAAAACGTACCTATCGCAGTGATGGCCGGTACCTTAGGTGCAGCAGTAATTTATATCATCTCTACCAACGTCATTGCCGGTATTGTGCCAAACGCCGAACTTGCCATGTCAAACGCGCCCTTCGGTTTAGCCTTCGCGCAAATGTTTAACCCTGTGGTCGGTAAAATCGTGATGGCTTGCGCCATTATCTCTTGTACTGGCTCACTGTTAGGTTGGCAGTTCACTATTGCCCAAGTGTTTAAAGCCTCTGCCGATGAAGGATTCTTCCCTAAAATCTTCTCTAAAGTCAGTAAAGCCGACGCACCAATTTGGGGTATGACCATTATCGTTTGTATTCAAACCGTTTTATCTCTGATGACTATTAGCCCATCACTGAGCAAACAGTTCGAAGCACTCGTTAACCTCGCTGTCGTCACCAACATTGTGCCTTACATACTATCGATGGCCGCGCTTGGCATAATGCAAAGACAGCAAAAAGTGCCCGTTAATAAAGCCCGTATTGCCAACGTGATTGCCGTGATCGGTGCGCTATATAGCTTCTATGCTCTGTATAGCTCAGGCGAAACCGCAGTGATGCTTGGCGCCATAGCCACCTTCTTCGGTTGGACTATCTTCGGTGTGATCTCAAACCAAACGCCCGTTGCCGATACGCGTCCAGCCTAAATACGGCTAATACATTATCGAAAACAATTAATTAGGGGTCATAGGCTAGCCTATAACCCCTAGAGAATACCTGCTTATGGCTTATCAATAAGACACGTCTCGCTTTTTAAAGCAAAGATCAATCCCCAAAAGTTATCACCAATAGTAAGCCTTATGCTCTGTTCCAATGTTCGACATTACTATTTTTCGCCATTTATCGCCTGAATACAGCGCTGCACCACGTCTTCAAAAGATCCATCTATACTCACTTGGATAACATCAGCTTCATCAGTAGCGGGCATTTCCAGCGTGTCGAACTGACTCTTGAGTAGCTCAATCGGCATGAAGTGAGCTTTTCTCGCAAACATGCGTTCTTTGACTAATTCAAAATCTCCGTATAGATGAATGAACACTAGCTTGCTGTTGTTCTGACGGATTAAGTCACGATACTGGCGACGCAGTGCAGAGCAGACAATCACCCCCTGTTCACCCTTTTGCTCAATGCTATACACAGCGTCATTGATGCGCTCAAGCCAAGGAGCACGATCGCTATCATTGAGCGGTGAGCCAGATTTCATCTTGATAATATTAGCTCTAGGGTGCAGGTCATCACCATCAATAAATTTAGTCTCTAACGCCTTTGCCACCGCGGCACCAATCGAAGATTTGCCACAACTAGAGACGCCCATGAACACATAGCTATTGCCTTTTTTTCTCTCTGCCACTTTGTTAACCTCATGCCAATTCTCGAATTTAGTCACTTCCCACTCTACCATATTACGGGTAACATGTTACCGGTAACCTACAAAAATGTGGACAACTTAACTAACAAGGAAAAGTCCTCTTATGTCTGATATGTCATTGATTCTGACAGCGCTGGGTTCAATCGCCCTGCTACTGTTCTTAGTGATGAAAGTGAGATTACATGCAGTGGTATCACTGATACTGGTGTCAATAATTGCTGGTCTTTTCTCTGGCATGAACCCAGCCGATATCACTAATACTATTCAACAAGGTATGGGGGGAACACTGGGCTTTGTGGCGGTGGTGGTCGCTTTGGGGGCGATGTTTGGTCGCGTCATGGAAGAGACTGGTGCACTCGATCAGATAGCCCATACACTGCTGAATAAATTTGGTAACGACAAAGCCCACTGGGCGATGACCTTTACTGGCTTTATCTGTGCATTACCTCTCTTCTTCGATGTTGCTGTGGTACTACTGATTGGCATCGCCTTTGCCGTGGTTCGTAAAGGTGGCGGCAGCGTCGTTAAAATTGGTATTTCACTGCTCGCGGGTATTGCCACCTGTCAGGCATTTCTCATCCCTGCACCAGGGCCTATTTTGGTCGCTTCACAGCTCAATGCCGACTTTGGCTACATGATCGTCTTCGGTTTATTGGCATCGATTCCGGCAATGATTCTAGGCGGCCCACTCTTTGCCAGCCTCATCTCCCAAAAAGTCCATGTTGAGCTGCCAGCCCACGAACAGCAGGAAAAAGGCGAACGAGAAGGTGGACCTATCCCCTCATTCGCGCTCTCAATCAGTATTGTGATTTTTCCACTGCTGCTTATTGGTTTAAAGACGGTAGTGTCACGCTTTATTGATGAAAAATCCGATCTGCATAATTGGCTCGCCTTGATTGGTCATCCATTCACCGCCATTTTGCTAGCCTGTTTAATCGCATTTTATGTACTGGGCGTGAGACGTAATATTCCCAATGACCGCATCATGGAAATCTGTAGCAGTGCGCTCCAACCTGCTGGGGTTATTATTCTCGTCACCGGTGCTGGCGGCGTGTTCAAGCAAGTGCTGATTGATTCGGGTGTCGGCGATGCATTAGGCAATATGTTGGCGGGTTCAGGATTACCGATTGTAATACTGGCATTTATTTTGTCGGCTTCGGTGCGCGTTATTCAAGGGTCGGCCACCGTGGCCATGTTAACGGCTTGCGGCCTTATCATCCCGATACTTGAACCATTGAACTTAGATGGTGCTCAATTGGCAGCGATTACGATTGCCATTGGCGGTGGTTCGATTGTGCTCTCGCACGTCAATGACTCAGGCTTCTGGCTCGCAAACCGTTTTCTTGGATTGTCAGAAAAACAAACGCTGCAAACCTGGACGGTAATGGAGACCATTATCGGTACGACGGGCGGCATAGTTGCAGTCATCATCTCAGCGTTTCTCTAACGCTAGCCAGTGATCAAAAACATTAGGCATTAGCCGTTAAGCGAAAAATAGAGGGGAAGTCTACAATGTTTCCCCTAAATCAATACGATAGCCCAGATCGATAACCGATTCTGCTATCTCTTTGCCATTTAACCTGTCTAATAACTCAGTGGCAGCAATTCGACCTATCTCCTTTCTCGGGGTAATAATGCTCGCCAATTTTGGCGTCATCGATTGCCCAATATCATGGCCATGAAACCCTGCAACGCCAATTTGTTCTGGGATCTTGATGCCTTGTCTTTGACACTCAAAAATCACCCCCGCCGCCAAATCATCGTTGGTGCAGAAAAAGCTATCCACATAGGGATATTTCGCTACGGTTTGTTGCAATAACGACGCACCCAAAGAAAACGATGAAGCCTCATTGGTGGTCATCGCCAAAGGTGTGAGCTTGGCTTCCTGCATCGCTAACTCGTAGCCTCGCATCTTAAGCTGAGTGCGAATATCCATGCGCGCGCCTAAGTAAGCAATGTGGCGATAGCCTTTTGCAATCATGGCCTTAACCATTTCATATGCGGCAGCTGTGTTATCGAACCCCACACACTGTTGAATCGAAGGGGACACACTATCCATCATTTCGATGACCGGAATGCCCGCCGTTTCAATCATTCGCACGGTACGCGGTGTGTGGTAACTTTCGGACAAGAGTAAGCCATCAATATTGTAAGAAAGCAGTGATGCCACCCGCTCCTCTTCTAATTCTGCCTGATACCCGTAGTGAGCCAGCATGGTTTGATAACCGCGTTTGCCGGTCACATTCTCGATACCGCGCAGCACTTCAGCAAACACTTGGTTGGTTAACGACGGTACTAACACACCAATGGCGCGGCTGGTCGCTTGCGCCAAAATTTCCGGCGCGCGATTAGGAATATAACCTAATGTTTCTAGCGCGATAGCTATCTTTTCTTGAGTGCTTTTCGCCACCCTTGTTGGATTTTTTAAATAGCGGCTCACCGTCATTTTGGTGATCCCAACTTGATCGGCAACGTCTTGAAGAGTGGGTCTACGCTTTTTATTCATAGTATCTAATGTTAGTTAACAAGCCGCTGATATGGGTGAGATGTATAGCTAAAATATCGAATATAAACAAATAGTAGACATAAGCATCAGACGAGATTTTATAATAGTTCGCCCTGCGATACCAGTTAGGACTCTTTTATCGCGGCGCCGCTCATTGTAAGCATTTATCGGTAAAGATGATGAGGGGCTGATAACAAAAAGCTCAAGTGCTAGCACGTATATGCATTAACTTATTTCAGACTGAGCTAAGGTAAACATACTGGCAAAATTGTGGCGAAATCAAAAAGGATAGTAAAAAGGATTGTAAAGAAAGAGAGTATAGCGGGATATTCATGCTAGCTAGGCCGCTCCAAACTCACGTCTGGAGCGGCCTTTGTACATTATTATGATAGCGAAAAGTGATTACTTAGCCTGTTGGCGACCTTGGGATGGCTTACCTGCTGGTTTACCACCACTCTTTGATGGATTTCCGCCTTTAGCTTGAGCACCTCCGGCCTTAAAACCAGACTGGCCGAAGGGCGCTTTCGCTCCAGGGCGGCTCGAATGGGCTCCGCTAGGTTTAGAGCCGGTTGGTTTAGTTCCCGTTGGCTTAGAACCAGCAGGCTTAGCGCCATTCGCTGCGGGTTTTCCACCTTTAGCGGCTGGTTTTGATTCAGCATCAACTTGAGCTTGCGCGCCGCCTTTAGCCGCACCTTTAGATTTGCCATCGCCATTGCGGTCATCAAACTGATTACCCGAGAAGCGAGTAAAGGCTTTTTGGCCTTGGTTGGCATCTTTCATCCACTTAGGTCCGCGCTCATTTCGACCTTCTGGCGGCACTAACTGATGCGGACTATTACCGATCAAGTCTTCACGCCCCATGGCAGTTAATCCTTCACGGATCAATGGCCAACCCGCAGGATCGTGATAACGCAGCAATGCTTTATGCAAGCGACGTTGACGCCCTTTCTTCGGCACAGACACCACTTCGCTAGTGTGCTTGACGTTTTTCAGCGAGTTTAACTCGGTATGATAAATCGTGGTCGCATTCGCCATTGGTGACGGATAAAAGTTCTGCACTTGGTCGAGCTTGAACTTACGCTCCTTCAACCACAACGCTAAATTCACCATATCTTCGTCGGTCGTGCCTGGATGCGCCGAAATAAAGTAAGGGATCAGGAACTGCTCTTTGCCCGCTTCCTTCGAAAACTTGTCGAACAATTCTTTAAACTTATCGTAGGCGCCCATGCCGGGCTTCATCATCTTACTGAGCGGCCCTTCTTCGGTATGCTCAGGGGCGATTTTTAAGTAGCCGCCGACATGGTGCTGCACTAATTCTTTTACATATTCTGGACTTTCAATCGCCAGGTCATAGCGCACACCCGATGCAATTAACACCTTCTTAATACCTGGAACAGCGCGCGCCGCACGGTACAAATCGATGGTGTGTTTATGATCTGTGCCTAAGTGCCCACAAATGGATGGGAACACGCAAGATAAGCGACGACAGGTTTTCTCGGCTTTCTCGCTAGTACAACCTAAGCGGTACATGTTGGCGGTTGGGCCGCCTAAGTCAGAAATAACGCCTTTAAATCCCGGAATTTTTTGTTGAATATCTTTGATTTCTTTAACAATCGACTCTTGTGAGCGACTTTGAATAATCCGACCTTCATGCTCAGTAATCGAACAGAAAGAACAGCCACCAAAGCAGCCACGCATAATGTTAATTGAGGTTTTAATCATGTCGTAGGCAGGGATTTTGTCCTTGCCATAAATCGGATGTGGTACACGTTGATAGGCTAAATCAAATACCGCGTCCATCTCATCGGTATTAAGCGGCCATGCGGGAGGGTTTACCCAAACGGCGCGGTCGCCATGGGGTTGAAATAACGCACGGGCACAACCTGGGTTTTGCTCTTGGTGCAAAATCCGTGAAGCATGGGCATATAAATATTTGTCTTCAGAGACTTTTTCAAACGCTGGCAGCAGCACATAGGTTTTATCCCATGGCTTAGGTTTAGGCGGTTGAACGCTAATAGGCTTAGGTGCTTCGTTATCGAATATCTTCACATCCGACGGGCCAGACAAGTTAGCACAACCCACATCATCGGCGCCGTAAGGATTAGGTAAGGGTTCAATCTTGTGCAGTTGGTCAATCTTGCGCGAGTCCATACCGCGCCATTCTGGCAGAGGCTCTTTACGGATAACGGCTGTGCCACGCACATCGTGCAATGAACTAATCGGTTCACCAGCGGCTAAGCGACGCGCCACTTCCACTAAGGGACGCTCAGCATTGCCATACATGAGCAAATCGGCCTTTGCGTCAAAAATCACACTGCGGCGCACTTTGTCAGACCAATAATCGTAATGGGCGATACGGCGTAAACTGGCTTCGATGCCGCCAATAATCACTGGCACATCTTTAAAGGCTTCTTTACAACGTTGGGTATATACGGTTACCGCGCGATCGGGACGCTTACCGCCAATATCTCCGGCGGTATAAGCATCGTCAGAACGTAAACGACGGTCAGCGGTATAACGGTTGATCATTGAATCCATGTTGCCAGCGGTTACGCCGAAAAACAGGTTGGGTCGGCCCAGTTGCATAAAGGCATCTTTACTCGACCAATCGGGTTGAGAAATAATCCCCACACGATAACCTTGAGCTTCTAGCATTCGGCCGATCACCGCCATACCAAAGCTTGGATGATCCACATAAGCATCGCCCGTGACTATGATAACGTCACAGCTATCCCAGCCAAGCTTATCCATCTCCTTGCGAGACATAGGTAAGAAAGGCGCAGTACTGTCGCCCGTGGCCCAATACTTGGGATGACTAAAGAGTGTGGATTCAACTTGCATCGTTTGTGACCC
The DNA here is from genome assembly GCF_050848685.1 of Shewanella sp. MF08487. Lineage (NCBI taxonomy): Bacteria > Pseudomonadati > Pseudomonadota > Gammaproteobacteria > Alteromonadales > Shewanellaceae > Shewanella > Shewanella sp. MF08487. The sequence continues at coordinate 38,721 of NZ_JBOZPB010000020.1, read as the reverse complement.
GAAAACGTAGTATCAAATAAAGGCGTCACTGGAACAGCGATGCCAATTTAGGGACGCGGAGTATAGCAGGCAACGAAGGATAAGCACGATTAAAAAAACATCAACCAAGGCATATTTGAGAGTATTTAAGCCTTAAGTGCAATACCCTTAAATCCGCTATGGATATGGCTTAGGGCGAAATCGACCGCCCCATCCAACAAGCCTACCATCCCTTTGCTAGCCCTTGGATAAAATACAACAAATCCACCAGCGCCAAACTGATAATCACTAGCCAAGTGAGCAATACGCCCAAAAAACGACCAAAATGATAACCACCTTGGCCTTGAGTTAAGCCAATAGCATGGAGTAAGCGCGCCACTATCCACACTGTCCCAAAACAGTGTAAATAAAATGCAGGCAAGCCTCCCGCTTCGGCCACCAGCATTAAAATTAATACGATAGGCGCATTTTCCATCAGGTTACCATGGACTCTGCATGCCAGGGAAAGCGCGCTATTACCACTATCCCCAAGGCCAATCTTGTGGCTTCTTCTTAATTTTACGACTCGATAAGCTAAAGCTACGGTGAGTAATCCCGTAAGGCTAGCGTAAAGGCCCGTCACCATCATAGACATAGATATCTCCTTGTATCAAAAAACTGACTATAGCCCGAGCGGTAAAAATTCAGTAATTTATTTATATTTTCGTTAAAAGGCATTAACCTTTTAACGAAAATATCGGTTAATATGCGCGCGTCATTCCCGACAACTTTTTATACAGTGAATACCCCGATTGGATAACGACGAGTTTATCGAAAAACGCAGATTTATCATCAAGCTAGGTAAGGCTTTACATAAATTTGGCACACCCGCCTATCGGCTAGAAACCCATTTACAAACCGTCGCCCGCACCTTAGGTATCGAAGGCTATTTTTTGATTTCGCCCACTTCGATGACTTTTGTATTGCAACACGATACCGATCAAGAATATAACCATGCGGCTCGAGTCAAACCTGGCGAGCTCGATCTAGGCTCACTTGCCCGCACCGACGAATTAGTTGATGAATTAACGTCAGGAAAACGCACCTTAGCCGAAGCCTTAGATCGCTTAGAAGAAATTGCTAACAAACCTAATCCCTATGGCCCAGTATTAACCTGCTTTTCCTTTGGTACGGCAGCCGCCGCCTTTGCTATGCTGATGGGCACTGGCTGGAACGATGTATTTTGGTCGGGGCTCTTAGGTTTGTTTGTTTATGGCTTGGTATACCGCGCCGAGCGTTCAGCGCGTATGGCCGAGGTACTCGAACCCTTCGCAACTATTCTTTGTGCCATTGCTGCCTGTGGTATAGCGCGAATCGATCCCAATATTAATATCCCAGTGGTGATCCTCTCCTCCATCATTATTTTTATTCCTGGCTTGGCGTTAACGCTAGGCTTAGCCGAACTCGCCGCTCGTGATTTAATTTCGGGAACTGCGCGCATTATGGATGCGACAATGCAGTTGTTTAAGCTGTACTTCGGTGCAGTGCTCGGCATGGCAATCGGTATCGCCGCATTTGGTGAAGCGATTCATACAGAACCAGAAGGCTTGCCACGTTGGGCAATTTGGTCAGCGGTGCCGATTTTATCTATGGCATTAGTGTTTATCTTCAAAGCACGGATGCAAGATTCGCCTTGGGGTGTATTAGCGGGAATTGTTGCGTTTTTCTCGGCCATGCTGGGTGGACATTATTTTGGTGATTCAGTGGGGATTTTTTTCGGTGCTTTAGCCGTAGGGATTTACTCCAACCTCTTTGCCCGCTGGATGAAAGCACCCGCCTCCATTGCACTGCTGCAAGGTATCGTCATCTTAGTGCCTGGCAGTAAAACCTATATTGGACTCAATGCGTTGATCTCTGGTGAGACCATGCTGAATCAATCACACATTGGATCGCAAATTTTCCTGATTTTTATGTCACTCATTGCAGGACTCATCTTTGCTAATGTCGCCGTACCACCTAGACGAACCTTGTAACAAGTTCAAATCTAGCTACAGCGTATTGCCCAGCGACATTCTTAAGCTAACATTAAGTAAAATAAGAAACTTATTTTACTATTTCCTTGACGAGCAGCCCGTTTCCGTGTGTTATTAAATTGTAAATTGCAGCGTAAAATTATTTTTACTGCAGTCGCCAATTTCATCGGAGTGGCCTTTTATGCAGAAATTCGTCCAGTATGCATGCATCCTACCTTGCTGCATTAGCAGCTGCCTCCATGTTGCCCAAGCAGAAGATGTTAAAGCTGAACATAAGGTTAAACAAACCAAAAAAATCAGCAAGATAGTAGTGGTTAACAACCCCATTTTTGATGAATCCGCTCCGGATGCTTTTTTTATCCACCGCTGGGCTAACGCCCTACATATTAATACTAAAGAATATGTGGTCCTCGATAATCTGACGTTTAACGAAACTGATAGTATTAGCCAAAAAGATCTCGACGAATCCCAGCGACTCCTCCGCGCGGTGCCCTACATTCGCGACGCCAAGGTTTATGTTGCCGAAAAAGATCCCGAAGCCGATACCGATCCAGCACTTGAATCTGTCGTCGTCGAAACCTGGGATAACTGGTCCTTACTCCCGACTGCAAGCTTAAGTAGCTCAGGCGGCGACACCCGCTATTCTTTTGGCGTTAAAGAAGACAACTTGTTTGGAACAGGTATCCGCACCCGCCTCAAATACCAATCTAATGAATCCCGTAATGGTTATGCCTTTGCCTTTGAAGCCCCGATCAGCATTATCGAACACGGTATCCTTGCGGCCGAGTTTTATGATAATAGCGACGGCCAAGCCAAACACGTTTATGTCAGTAAGCCATTCTATTCACTTAATACTAATACCATGTATTCAGCAGAGTTTTTAGATGAGAACCGTATAGATACGCTGAGACAAAATGGGGAGGATGTGAATGAATTCGAGCACACCATTGATTACCTCAATCTACAATATGGCTGGTTAATCAATAAAAACAGTGAACATCTTTCTCGCTTTATTACCGGCGTGACTCAAGATAAACACGAATTCGTCAACACTGAGCTCTATCCTACATCAATGCTCCCCCCAAATAGGGACTTTATGTATCCTTGGGTTGGCTATGAGTTTATCCAAGATGATTTCTATGTACTCAATAACGTGCATCTCATTACTAATAATGAGGACTTTAATCTAGGTTGGCACCACTACATGCAACTCGGCCTAGAAACCAATGACGTAGACGACAACAGCCCTATTGGCTACCACGTTAAATGGCAAAGTGCAGGCGGCTATAAGTTTGATAATCAGCTATGGCTATTGGAAATGGGCGGTACAAGTACCATCGCTACCAGCCAAAAAGACACTTACACAGTGGATATTCAAGCTGAATATTTCTATCAAATTCACCCTAAGTGGACGGCTTATGGTAAAGCTTGGGCTAGCCTTTCACAAAACACTTATCTGGATCTCACCGAAGGACTAGGGGATGAAACTGGCGTGCGCGGTTACCCCAACGAATATCAACAAGGGGATAATCAATGGTTGCTCACCGCAGAGATACGCAACTACCCCAATATTAATTTATACCAACTGGCTGAACTCGGCTGGGCAGTATTTACCGATTTGGGCCAAGCCTCTGGTGGTCAACTCGCCGATAATAACGAAGTCAGCGGCCCACTGGGTAGCATAGGCATTGGTGCGCGGATTTACTCCTCACGCTCTAGCTATGGCAACGTTGCGCATATTGATTTCTCAGTCCCTTACACTGGCGGCGATGCAACCAATAGCTGGGAATGGCGATTCTTAGTAAAGCAAAGTTTTTAAGTATTAACGCGCTCAGCCTTAATCAGGCTGATAAAACCTGCATATTAATAACTACTTTTAAAGAATTAAATTAACTGCAAATAAAAGCACTGCATTAGCACACTATGCCAGAGGCACGACCGATTCACTTAAATTAATAAAGCAAAACATTGCTGACATTTTTCACGATAAATGGTGATCGCAGACGAAATACTGAAACTGACCCAATGTATAAGCATGCCTTAAGCAAAAACTTGAGTATGTTGTCGCCATGCCTTAGTTACAGTACAAAGTACAACCATTATTAATGACGTCCTTTACTTATCACTCGATAGGTAAAAATTACTCAAAATAGGTAACTTCTACAGCAACAGGACTACACCATTTAAGAGGAAACCAGATTAAGCAACTGTTTTATAACACTTATACTATATGGCACATCGATTGCTACCATAGTATTAAGTACAGTATGTTGCTGTATTTTGCAGTGTTTTCCAAGGAGGCTCCCTATGGCCAGCTCAAAAAGTACAACAGATAACGCTACTGCCACTGTAGATTCACTCGTTGCAGCACCCGTTACAGCAAAAGCGGCTGAGGCAACTCATCATGCCGTTGATGCTGTAGCAGTAAAAGCTGCTGCCGCTGAAGATACATTACGGAAAACAGCCGCTAGTTCGCAAGAAACCCTTGCCCACAAGCAAGAAGAAGTCAAACAGCAGCTGCACAACTCATACAGTAAAACACGTGAGTTTGCCGTACAAAACCCACTCGCCACTGCGGGGATCGCGTTTGCAGCGGGTGCACTGTTCACGGCTTTACTACGTCGTCGCTAAGGTAACGTTATGCAGAGCCGTGAAAGTTCTGACGCTCCTGCGCAAAAACCAACTCAACCTGTTGATACGGGTACGGGGCAGGCTGCACCTACGCAGTCGCCCCCAAATAGCGCGGTAGAGCAAGCTATAGAACAGCTGTCATTGATAGCTGCGCTGGGTCATTCAGCAAAGCAAAACTATATTAATCAGTTAATGCTGGTTGAGAAAATAGCTAACGCAGAATGGCAGTTAACTGGGCGCAGCCTAATCATTGCTGCGGCGTTAGTGGTTTGCTTTGGCGCTGGTATAATCCTATTTTGGGGTAGTATTTTATTAGTACTAGGTTATTTGCTATTTCAACTGAGTCACTCAGTGTTGATCACCGCATCTACTTTAGTGATATTGCAATTTATTCTATTGTTTTGGTGCTGGCGCAGTCTTAGTTATGTGCTTTCACAAGCCGGTTTTTCAAATACTTGGCAACAGATACGCCTTTTGTTCTTTAACGGCACAACAAGAACAGGAAACTAAACATGCTCATTCAACGATTACTGAAAAAAAAGCAGGTAAGGCTCGCTGAACTAACGGAGCAAAGCCGAATTCAAAATGAACAATTACAGGTAAATAGCCAATTATTGGGACAACATATTCGTATTTTTATGGGGTCAACGCCTGGCTTAATGATGAGTTTCGGTCTTGGTTGCTTATTTCAACTGCGCCATAACAGTACCGTCAAATTAGTGCGTAGTCTGTTTGGTTTGCGATGGATAACCAAACTCTAACTATCTAACAAAATAAGTATTTAACAAAATATTTTAGAAAGGCTTCGGGTGAAGCGAGTGCAGTAGCTCAGTATTAAAATGAGTATGCAGCAAAGCATAAATACAAACTGTATGACTGTAACGATAGAGATGAACAACAGGCTTGAGTGAAACGGCTAAGATATGGATAAATATTTAAATAATAAAAAGCCCGTTTGTCTCTAGAGACAAACGGGCTTTTTATTGAATGAGGTGAGTTGGCCGATAAGCCGGGTCCTGTCTAGGACAGTCATTCATCTAGGCCTGCAATCGCTCACAGGCTCAAGCGACCTACCCGGTTCCAACGCGAGCCACGCCATACGGAACCCTATTTGGTCTTGCTCCGGGTGGAGTTTACCTTGCTACGAACTATTGCTAGCCGCACGGTGCGCTCTTACCGCACCCTTTCACCCTTACCGACCTGATAAATCAGGCAGGCGGTCTACTCTCTGTTGCACTTGTCGTCGGTTCGCACCGCCCAGGCGTTACCTGGCACCCCGCTCTTTGGAGCCCGGACTTTCCTCCCCGTTCTATTGAACGCGGCGACTGTCTGGCCAACTCGGCGCGGATTATAGCCTAAGCTACCCTGATGCACCATAGATAATCCGCTCGTGGTAGTTTTAGCGCTTATAAATCAGACTCTAGGCCGTATTTATACAAAGCATTCTTTTTAAGCCCATGAATTTGCGCTGCAATTGCAGCAGCTTTCTTCAGAGGCAATTCTTCGCACAAGAGTTTAAGCGTATTAATCGCCACCGTGGGGATGCCTTCGTCATCACTCACATGGTGACCATGGACCATCAGCACGATTTCGCCCTTTTGCTGGTTAGGATCTGTGCTCACTTTAGCGAGCACCTCAGAAACAGGGCCAGATAAAAAAGTTTCAAAGGTTTTAGTCACTTCACGCGCCATCACGACATGACGATCAGCGCCCAGCACTTCAACCATAGTCGTTAAGCTATGCTCGATGCGGTGTGGTGACTCATAAAAAATCAGCGTGCGCGGATCTTCTTTCAGTGCCAATAACTTATCGGCGCGAGCTTTTTCTTTTGATGGTAGAAATCCTTCAAAAGTAAAACGGTCTGATGGCAAACCAGAGGCACTTAAGGCGGTAATCGCCGCACAAGGGCCCGGCAAAGGGATCACATTAAAGCCTGATTGACGCACATGGGAGACTAAATGGTACCCAGGATCGGAAATCAATGGCGTACCCGCATCTGAAATTAGGGCAATCGATTGACCCGCAGCTAATTGGTCCACTATCCACTGGGCACGTGCGCGCTCGTTATGATCATGCAACGCCGTAGTTTTTGTGGTAATTCCGAAATGACTCAATAACTTACCACTGTGGCGGGTATCTTCACAGGCGATTAATGAAACCTGATTCAGCACCTCTATTGCCCGTGAGCTCATATCGCCCAAATTACCTATGGGAGTAGGAACTATGTAGAGTGCGACACTTTGGTCCATATATACCTCTGTAATGACATGCCAAGACTTTCGTCAAGCGCGAGAGAAGGTTAAACTAGAGGTCGCATCTTACCAGAGTGAAGCCCAGTGTTAAAAAGCCTGAATACAACTAAGTTCGTTTCCGTGGCCATTTTATCGTTAATCTTGGCGGGTTGTGGTGTTTCATCGCCCAATCCCACTGGAACGACCGCGACGGTTGCGACCTCATTAGCATCCGCCCCCTTGGCGGCAAATGTCTATTTAGCCCAAGCGGCTAATAGTAAAGATCCGCAGCAACGCGATACTAACTTGCTGCAGGCGGCTCATGCCTATATTAATGCCAATGACTACGCTGCGGCGCAAAAGCTACTTAAATCAATACAGCCAAGCTTAACGCAAAGCCCAACACTACTTGCCGAACATAAATACTTAACGGCGCGCGCGCTTGAACACACCTCTACTTATAGTGATGCCCTCAAAATTCTAAATTATCCAAGTGATTGGAACTTACCAAGCTGGCAAATGACGGCCTATCATCAGTTTAAAGCGCATTTATATCAATTGAACAAACAACCAATTGAGCAAGTACGCGAGTTGAGTTTACTGGCCACTTACTTACCCCCCGCCCAAGCCAACGAAGTAAATAACACCATTTGGCAAGTGCTGCAGCCGATGCACGAACAAACACTAAAGGCCTTTACCCAAGATGCTAAAAACCCAGTATTTACCGGTTGGCTACAACTGGCTTATATCGCTAAGCACTATGCCGTTGATCCCTCTCAATTAGTACGCTATTTGGGCGAATGGCAGAAGCAAAATCCTTATCATCCTGCCGCAGCCAAGCTACCCGCCGATTTGGATAGAACCTTAAATGCTAAGCCGTTTACACCGAAAAACATTGCAGTGCTGTTACCGCTCACAGGCACAAGAGCTAACGCCGCCAATGCAATACGTCAAGGTATACTCGCCAGCTATATGGCTAAACAAAACGATCAAGTCGCCGTTAACTTTTTTGATACCGCCGACGATGCAGCCAAAGCCTATCAGCAAGCCGTAGCTGCAGGAGCCGAGTTTATTATTGGCCCATTACTACCAACTGAAATTGAACAACTGCAAGTAATGAATGCAGCGAACACTGCCGCCACTAATGCAGCGGCCAATGCAGCTAATGCTACCAACCCAGAAAAAATAGCCAATACCGTTGCAGTCGCCCAATCGGTGCCACAACTATTTTTAAATCAAGTTGATCAGTTTACACCGGACCCAAATAAGTTTTACTTTGCACTATCCCCCGCACAAGAGGCGGCCGATGCAGCGGAGCATTTATATCAAGATGGCATCACTATGCCATTACTGCTCGCCAGCAATGATGCACTGGGCAAGCGTATGGCCGAGAGCTTTATTCAAGCGTGGAAAAAGAAAAGCGACAATGCTGTCGAAGTCTATTACTACGATGGCGGCGACCAAATGAAAACCACAGTGCAAGATGCCCTCGGTGTTCGAGATAGCCAAGCGCGTATTGCTCGTATCAAAGAGCTGGTAGGTAATTCTGTGCAAGCAGACTTCCGCTCGCGCCAAGATATCGATGCCATTTATATGATTTCAACCCCACAGGACCTTACCTTACTAAAGGCTTTTATTGACGTTAACTTTAGCGTGTTCACTCAACCTGTACCGCTATACACGTCAAGCCGCAGTCGAGTTGAGAATGAAAGTACCCAAACTGCGCAAGATTTAAATAACTTAACCTTAAGTGATGCGCCGTGGTTGATGCAAAACGGCGAAGAAAACCTAATGGTCAAGACCTTATTTCCTAGCTGGAATAACAGCCAGAAGCGTTTGTTTGTAATGGGTTATGATGCAATGGATTTGATCGGCCGCTTAGCACAAATGCGCTCTTTCACCGGTTACCAATACAATGGCCGTAGTGGCGCGTTATCGGTGAGCTCCGATGGCATAGTTAACCGTCAATTAAGCTGGGGACGTTACCAAGCAGGCAGCTTCCGCCAGTTATGACACTCGGACAGCAGGCAGAGTCGCGCGCGCAAGATTACCTTGAACAACAAGGTTTAACGTTTGTCGAACGCAATGTCCGCTATCCGTTTGGCGAAATTGATCTCATCATGCGCCATAAGAATCATTGGGTATTTGTCGAAGTGAAGTATCGCTCGGCAAATTTGTATGGCGGCGCATTACAAGCACTAAGCCGCGCGCAAATCACACGAATTCGTAAAGCGGCCAGCCATTATTTACAACTTCATAGGCTCGATGTGCCCTGTCGTTTCGATGTTATAGCGATAGAAACTGAGCAAATTCATTGGCTGATTGATGCTTTTTAAGCACCAAAAGCCAAAGAGTTATAATACAAATTATTTTTAACGTCTGTGCCTCAACTCCCGCGCGGAAATATGGCATGATAGCAACACTTTATCCTGAAAGGATTTACCCATGTTAGAACGCATTAAAGACAGCTTTACTGAATCTATCCAGACAAAAATCGATGCAGCCGAAGCACTGCCAGAATCTATCGCCAAAGCGGCAGAGATGATGGTGCACTGTCTTTTGGGTGGCCATAAAATCCTCGCATGTGGTAACGGTGGTAGTGCTGGAGATGCGCAACACTTCTCTGCTGAGCTACTCAACCGCTACGAGATTGAGCGTCCACCATTACCGGCTATCGCCCTGTCTACCGACACGTCGACCATTACTGCCATCGCCAACGACTATAGCTATGATGAGATTTTCTCAAAACAAATCTTAGCCTTAGGTCAACCGGGTGACATTCTGCTGGCAATTTCTACCAGCGGCAACTCAGGTAACATAATCAAAGCCATGGAAGCCGCATTAAGCCGCGACATGACTATTGTTGCGCTAACGGGTAAAGATGGTGGCGCGATGGCAGGTCTGCTGAGTGTGGGTGATGTAGAAATCCGCGTGCCTTCGAACGTCACTGCACGTATTCAAGAAGTGCACTTACTGGTTATCCACTGCCTATGTGACAATATTGACCGTACACTCTTCCCACAGGACGAGCAGCAATGAGACACGCTGCCCCACTGTTAATAGTTTGCTTGCTGCTACAAGGTTGCGCCGGTGCTGTTATGGTGGGCGCAGTGAGTGGCGCTATGATGGCCAACGACGAACGTACAGTTAAGACTCAGCTCGATGATACTAATACTGATTTTAGGATCACTAGTGCATTACTAGAACAAGAAGATCTTAAAAAACAAACCAATATCACTGGTGTGTCAGTCAATGGTAATGTGCTGCTGATAGGCCAAGCGCCTAACTCTACGTTAAGAGATAAAGCCGTTAGAGTCGTACAAGATCTAAAACTAGGCGGCAAAATCCACAATCAGATCCGTATTGGCAATCCAACATCATTTACCACGCGCAGCAATGACACTTGGGTGACGACCAAAGTGAAAGGCCGCATGCTAAATGAAAAGGGATTAGATGTTACGCGGATTAAAGTCATCACTGAAAACGGTGAAGTTTTCTTGCTGGGTGTTATTCATCGTTCGCAAGCAGACTTAGCCGTTGATATCGCCCGTAATACCGCTGGTGTACGTAAAGTGATTAAAGTATTTGAATACGCAGAGTGATTTAATAACTTGATACTTTTAAACTTAAGCCTAAGTGGTGAGCTTGCTCACGTACTTAGGCTCAATGCGCTAGTCATCATTTTAGCGTAACCGTATCTGCCACTTTAGGTACCGAGGTTAATACTTTAGGCGTCGATTTTAGAAATAGTGATCCTAGCCAAGGTAGAAACAACGAAGGTAATACGATTAAGGCGGCACCGAGCCAACTTAAAGTATCCAACCATTCATCGAACAACAACCAGCCTAAAAAGACAATAAACAACAAGCCTGTGTATTCCGCAATCGCGATATCACTCGCCTGTGCCTTGCGATAAGCCAGCACACAAAACCAGTGATAAACCAATAAAAATGCGTTGCTCAGCAAGGCCACGCCCACCAGCTCCCAACTTAAACCCGCAACGCCTTGAAATGCCACAATCAGTAATGTTGCCGGAATACCCAGCAAGTTATACAGCATTAGTGTTAATACGGGATGCTCGGTATGAGGAACCTTTTTTAGGGCTAACTGATTCACCGCAAAAGTAAAAGCAGAAAATAGTACCGCGACGCCATACCAGTTCATTTCGCTCGGACGCAGGATAATCAAAATACCCACAAAACCTAAGCCAGTACAGATAGTTTGGGCGGCAGTGATCCGCTCTCTCAGGAAAAAATATCCCATCAAGATGATCATCAAAGGTGCAGAGTAAAACAATGAGCTAACCGTCGCGAGTGGCAATGCCATCAAGCCAATAATTAAAAAAAGCGCACCAACTGAGCCTATGTTGGCACGCCAAAGGTGAACTGAAATATGTGTCGTCATCGGCCGCTGTGAATATAGCCACACAGGTAACAACATAAACACTGAAGAAATTTGCCTAACAAGGAGGAAAGTTGAGGCACTAGTATCACTCGGTAACCACTTGATCGATACGTCATAGAAGGCACTGAATAGGTTACCTACTATCAATAAAATCAAACCAATAACAACTGGGCGTTGCATTTTTTAACATCCATAAATCTCAATGGTGGCATGATAATCCTCGCAAAACTTAAGCTAAAATGATGCTTTCTAATGCTAGATGAATTAAACTCATACTAAAGCCTTTAGATATTGAAAATCATGAGAAAGCTCCCGCCATTACGCGCTCTACAAGTGTTTGAAGCTGCCGCCAGACAGCAACATTTTTCTAAGGCCGCCGATGAACTGTGCATTACCCAAAGTGCAGTGTCTCACCAAGTGCGAGTATTAGAAGAGTATTTTGGCGAGCAACTGTTCGACCGTCAGGGGCGTAAACTGCAGTTAACGCCTAAGGGGCACGGACTATTTCTAGAGTTAGAGCGGATATTCAACGAGTTAAGCGACCTCAACTTGAAAGTACGCGATACGCCAAATCAACAACTCTGCTTGGCCGTTTACAGCTCATTTTCAGTAAAATGGTTAATCCCAAGACTCGCCGATTTTCGCCGCCAATATCCGAGCGTGAAAATCCGCCTCGAGATGATCACCCAAGATCCTGATCTAAGCACCAGCACCGCGGATATCTTCATCGCTGGTAAGCTAAATCAACGTGGTTATTGGCAACAGTTACTGCACAAAGAGCGTTTAATTCCTGTATGCAGCCCCAGTTTTTACCTTAAATGGCGCGACATAAGCCTGAGTAATTTCCAGCAACAAGCTCTGCTCGTTGTCGATGAAGGGCCGTTAGGGCTCGACTGGCACAAATGGTCATCGGCGCACCAGATCCCACTTGATAATGAACAACAACATGTGTTTAGCCATATTGTGATGGCAATTGAAGCGGCGATTGCAGGTCAAGGCTTAGCCCTAGCGCCAGATTTTATGGTGACTGGCGATATCGCCACCGGACGTTTAGTCGCCTTAAATCTCCCCGATGTACATACCGGATTTGAATTTACTTTCTTTTGTAAACAGCGCCGTTTATCGGAACCTGCAATTGCGGCCTTTTCCTCTTGGCTTAAATCACAGGCTTAAGGGAATTTTGAGTATAAAAAAGCCGACGCAGACGTCGGCTAAATAATTGATATAAACTAAATCAATAAACCAATTTTTTCATAAACCTTTTTCAGTGTCACTTCAGCGCGTGCTTGAGCATTTTCGGCACCCGCCCTCATCACTTGGTCTAAGTAAGCTCCGTCGCTACGAATAGCGCGGTAACGCTCTTGCAATGGCTCTAACATGCTAACAACTGCTTCGCCCGCAGCGCCTTTTAAATGGCCATACATCTTGCCTTCAAATTCGGCTTCTAAACTTGCAATACTCTGGCCAGTGACACCTGACATTAAACTGAGCAGGTTAGATACTCCTGGCTTATTGTCCATATCAAAACGTACTACTGGCGGTTCTTCGCTATCTGTCATGGCTTTTTTCAGCTTCTTCAGCACAGATTTAGGATCTTCCAGCAAGCCGATAACGTTGTTACGGTTCTCGTCTGACTTCGACATCTTTTTCAGCGGCTCCTGGAGTGACATCACTTTAGCGCCATGCTCTGGAATAAATGGCTCAGGGATAGTGAAAGTATCACCATAGGCATTATTGAAACGGGTGGCGATATCGCGGGTTAACTCAAGATGTTGCTTTTGATCTTGGCCTACGGGGATTTCGTTGGCTTGATAAAGCAAAATATCTGCCGCCATCAGTACCGGATAGTCAAACAACCCCACATTAATGTTGCTTGCGTGCTTTTGTGATTTATCTTTAAATTGAGTCATACGGCTCAACTCACCCATTTGGGTGTAACAGTTTAATGCCCAAGCTAATTGAGTGTGTTGCGGCACCTGTGACTGAATAAATACTGTGCTTTTTTTAGGGTCAACTCCACAGGCCAAATAGAGGGTTAAGGTATCTAAACACGCCTCGCGCAGTACTTTAGGATCTTGGCGCACGGTAATGGCATGTAAGTCGACCACACAATACAGACAGTCGTGACTATCTTGCATCGCAACCCATTGACGCAATGCACCCATGTAGTTACCTATGGTTAATTCGCCGGACGGCTGCGCACCGCTAAATACTATGGGTTTGGTCATTACGTCGTTGCTCCACTATTTTATAAATGATAAAGAAAAAGGCTTTAAAAAAGACTAAAAACGGGTCAACACTTATTGCTTGGTAGGATTTACCCAGTTCAAAATGTCGCTAAACTGCTCACATACGGCGTCTGGGCCACTGAGCCCAATATCTTCACCGTAGTTGTAGCCATAGGTCAAGCCGATTGATGCTATCCCCGCCGCTTTCGCCGCTAAAATATCATTTTTAGAGTCGCCTACCATCAATAACTGACTTTTCTCTAATTGCCATTCACGTAATACATGCTGTAGCGGCAAAGGATCTGGTTTCATTTTAGCGAGCGTATCGCCACCTAACACTAAACTGAAAAAGTCGTTAATACCAAAGGCATTAAGTAACGGCAAGGTAAAACGGTAGGGCTTGTTCGTCACCACCGCCAGCTTATAACCAGCATCGAACAAAGTTTGTAGTACTGAGTGTACATCAGCATAAAGCGCACTGTGCTTTTCAAGATTCTCTTGGTAATGATGCATAAAAGTTGGCATCGCAGCGTCGAGAGCGGTTTGCTTAACATCCAATCCCAACGCATGGGTCATGGCACGGCGCATTAACATTTCGGCGCCGTTACCCACCCATGTCCGTACCTGAGTTTCTGTGCAACTACTTAACCCCAACTCAGCCAAAGCGGCTTGAGTTGCCACAGCTAGATCGGGCACGCTGTCAATCAACGTGCCATCAAGATCAAACGCAATCGCTTTAATTTGATCCCACATATTTACGCCCCAACTTTAGCAAGTTCGGCACGCATCTCATCAACAACGGCCTTATAATCTGGCTTACCGAAAATAGCCGAGCCCGCAACAAACATGTCCGCACCCGCCGCAGCGATTTCGGCGATATTGTCGACCTTAACGCCGCCATCGACTTCTAAACGAATATCAAAACCACTGGCATCGATACGCGCCCGCACTTGGCGTAATTTATCTAAAGTTGATGGGATAAAGAATTGACCGCCAAAACCAGGATTGACTGACATCAACAAAATAACATCAAGCTTATCCATTACATGATCGAGGTAATGTAGCGGGGTCGCAGGATTAAATACCAGACCCGCCTTACAGCCACACTCTTTAATTAACTGTAAAGTACGATCAACATGTTCTGAGGCTTCTGGATGAAAAGTAATAATAGAGGCACCGGCTTTAGCAAAATCGGGCACGATACGGTCAACCGGTTTCACCATTAAATGCACATCGATATCAGCAGTAATACCGTAATTACGTAACGCTTGGCACACCATAGGGCCAATCGTTAAGTTAGGAACATAGTGGTTATCCATCACATCAAAATGCACTACGTCGGTTCCCGCATCTAACACGGCTTTTACATCTTCACCCAAACGGGCAAAATCGGCGGATAAAATTGATGGAGCAATCAAGAATGGACGCATAAGACACTCGCAGCTATTTGGATAAAAAGTTCCTTATTTTACCCTGAGCTAAGCTAAGCCTCTATAGCTAAAGCCACATTTCGAGTAATTGATGCGTTATATCAATACAGCAGCACATTCTGCCACTATGACAGCAGTTAGGGATCTCAATGAGGATATATAGGCTAATGCTTCATAGCATTTGGGAGAGTATTGCTAAATTTTTGTTCATAAACTAAGCGAGTTTGTTATACTCGTGGCGCGGTGGAAGTTAATTTCAAAGGAAATGTTATGAAGGGGCAGTTTAGTCAGTTTTTACGCTATGTTAAGTCAGTGACATTTAAGTCATCGATGATGGTAGCCTTTACTGTAGCCGTCGTCGCTACGTTAGCCTTTGGTGTTGAAAAAATTACTGAAAATACTGAAACTGCATCTTGCGCTTGCAATTTTGGTACGCGCTATAATACAACTTTACCCAGTAGCCACCCCAATAATCGTTGTTCAGATCAGGCACAAACCTTAAGCTGGAAAACGTGGTTTACGGGTAAAAACCGTTCGAGTCAATTCCACTTTGTTGATTTACTTGAGTTATTATATGGTCATCAAGATAAACCTATGGATGATCTCAAGCCCACCACCTCGCATCTTTCCTATTAATGCTTAGCCGTATTTGGCGAGTATTTCACAGTACCCTTGCCGCCTTTTTCGGGGTGCAAACTCACAATAATCGCCAGAAAGATTTTCAAGCTGGGTCACCAATACCTTACATTATTATGGGTATTATATTGGCAGTTATTTTAGTCGCAAGCCTAATGTTCCTCGTAGGACAAGTACTTAGCTAACGGTTAATCGACAGTAGTTATTCTTCTTTAGCATCGTAATTTTCATCATACAACGCCATCAACTCATCTACTTTATGACGACCACTGCCATTTTGACTGATATTGCGCTGCACCTGAATTTTAGCTAAATGAGCACCGCGATATAACTCACGGGTCAATGGAATATCATGGTTGCTGATCAATACCGGAATACCACGCTCTAGGGCGGTATGACGAGAATGACGCGCCAGCAATGCTTGATCATCTAAGCTAAAACCCGCGCCGACATAAGTCGTAAAACTGGATGTGGTCGATAATGGCGCATAAGGTGGATCGCAATAAACGACATCACCGCTACGGGTCTGTTCAAAGGCTTTTTCGTAACCAATGCATTTAAACTCAGCACGTTGCGCTTTTTCAGCAAAAGCCCAAATTTCCTTTTCAGGAAAATAAGGTTTTTTATAGGAACCGAAGGGTACGTTGAAGCCGCCTTTACGGTTATAGCGACATAAACCATTAAAGCCATGACGATTTAAATAGAGGAAATACACGGAGCGCAAAAATGGATCACGACATTGATTAAAGTCGGTACGCACTTGATAGTAAGCTTCCTTTTGATTCATCGCATCCACAAACAAAGCCTTAGCTGCGGCAATGTAAACGTCTGGTTGATGCTTCACAATTTGGTATAGCTCGATCAAGTCCTGATTAATGTCACAGAGTAGGTAGCTAGGGTAATCCGTATTTAAGAAAACCGACCCAGCGCCCACAAATGGCTCAACCAAACGGTCTCCAGCGGGTAAATAATTGGCCAACTCATCCACCAATTTAAATTTACCGCCCGCCCACTTAAGGAAGGCTCTGTGTTTTTTTCTCATTTAACTTGATGAATGCCGACAAAAATAAAGGCCATGATTGTACTCTGTTTATTCTGAAATTTCACGACTTGGAAGGCTTTCTTGTAATCGATAATCTTTCAAATCGGCCCATTTTCGGACCCAAGGCTGATCAAGACGATACTTTTTAACCAGCTGAGCAGCCACATTCGACGCTAACTTACTGCTGCTATAATTACCCACAAGGACAACCCAACGTTGTTTATATTTTGCAATTCGAACGCCATCAACATTTTCAATACCCTGTAATGTGGCGCGCAAAGTTTCAAGCTGATCAACACTGGCAATCTGTATGGTGTAACCTTTAAGTGGCTTTTGCGTATCAAAAATAGCTTTAGCTATCGGTCTGTCAGCCTTTGCAGCACTTGTAGTTGAAGACTGCACATCAACCATTCTTGCTTGCGATGAGGCATCAATAACCAGCTTATCTTCAGTAAAAGACTTGCTACTCACTTCACCTATGTTCGCTAAGGCAGCGGCATCAGGCTCTGGATGTGGCGCTTCACCGTGGAACTGGCTTAGAGGGTCTACAGCTTGTTCTATTTTGACTTCGGCGCTATTGATAACCTTCTCAATATCAACCGTCTTTAGTCGCTCAGCACGCAGGGTAAAATAGGGCGCTAACAATTGCTGCCCGTAAGATAAGAAAGCGGGTGAATCTATTGCGGGGAAAGTCACCGCTTCTAGCGCTGGCCCCTTAGGGAAGGGCTGAACCACACCAAGCCATATCGCAAGAGCCAATAACACACTCACTGCGGCAATAACTGTAGTCTTATATTTCTTCCAGGAAGACACCTTCTCCGGTGGAGTATGCAACGCTTTCTCTAAAAGAGTGACCACTTCTTGCGGCGTCCCAGCTTGCTTTTCAAGCTGACTGCGTACGATTTCCCTTGGAGTAAAAGGATTTTGGTCGCTGCACCTGAGCAAAGTTTGATACAAAGCCTCACGCTCAGGCATGGTTAACGGCTCAATACTGATTGGTAATATTTGGCGCCGTAATTGCTCGGGTAGTTGTGCTAGCAAGTCGGTTAAAAAACTCGGTGGAACCGTAAGCGTCACCGCAATATTCTTACCCGCACACTGAATTTGATTAAGAATAATACACTCAGCCCACAGGGCCTTAGGCAATAAATGCGCATCATCGATAATGATATGTAAGGGTTTGGTTTGCGTGCTCGCAAGCCGCAACAGGGTATCGGCAAGGGGAATGTCATCGTCAAAAATGGGGGATGATATCAGCTGGACCAGAATTTTACGGCGGATCTCAGCGCTATCCGCATGCATAGGACAAATCACAAATGCCGCGTTTGACTCGTCAAAATCAGTCGCTAATCCTGTAACTAAAGTGGTTTTACCTGAACCGCTGACACCAGAAAGCACCAGCAGCTGATCGCTATAACTGGCAACATGATGCATTCTTTGTATGAGGGCTTCCTGAGAAGGAAGCAAGACAGAACCCTGAAACGTCACTCGCCCACCACACAGTTTTTATGCGCTGCGAATAACCTGTTCAAGGGTAGATTCTGTGACATGACTAAAAACATCCGCGCGGCCTATTGCCGTAGGGAGCACCAGTCGAATCTGACCGCCTAAAACTTTTTTATCGCGTCGCATATGTTGAATGAAACTGTCGAAATCCATAGATTCCGGCGCACTCACTGGAAGATCAAAAGCTTGTAGTAACTTTATGATACGACAAACAATTGACTCATCGATATATCCCAGTGCCTTAGCTGTTTGAGCAGCAAGGACTGTGCCAGCAGACACGGCTTCACCATGCAACCAATTACCGTAGCCCATTTCTGCTTCAATCGCATGACCAAAGGTATGGCCCAGATTCAATAAAGCACGTACTCCCTGCTCTGTTTCATCTTGGCTAACCACATCGGCTTTAATTTCACAGCAACGAGAAATAGCATAAATTAATACTTCGGTATCTAACGCTTTTAGTGCCGATACATTATCTTCAAGCCATTGAAAAAAATCAGCATCCCACATGATCCCATACTTAATGACTTCTGCCATTCCCGCCGCGAATTCACGCGCTGGTAACGTATGTAAGCATTGAATATCGATAAGCACGATTTGTGGCTGATAAAAAGCCCCAATCATGTTTTTACCAAGAGGATGATTAACCGCCGTTTTACCGCCGACGGAAGAATCCACCTGCGACAATAAGGTTGTTGGTATTTGAATAAAATCGATCCCACGCTGATAACATGCCGCAGCAAAGCCAGTCATATCACCAATCACGCCGCCCCCCAAAGCCACCAGCACAGAATCTCGACCATAGTTTTGCTGCAGCAATGCAGTAAAAATAGTATCTAAATGTGCTAAGTCTTTGAATTGTTCGCCATCGGGAAGGATTACACTCTCTACCTCACCAAACGAAACCATCGTCTCTTGTATCTGTTTTAGATACAAAGGCGCGACAGTTTCATTGGTGACGATAAGAATACGTTTTTTAAGCAGGTAGCGAGACAAGGTCTCGCCATCACTCATCAAATTCTGGCCAATATAAATGGGATAACTACGTACACCTAAATCAACCTGAATTTGCTTCATCATCCTGCCTAAAAACCTAATTGCTCAATGATTTGGTTAGCGACAATCTTTGCGCTTTGATCATCGGTTTTGACAATCACATCAGCAATTTCTTCGTACAATGGATTACGGATCTCTGCAAGATTCTCCAACACTTCTCGAGGATCATCCACTTGCAATAATGGGCGTCGCTTGTCTCTTTGAGTACGAGCAACCTGTTTGTCGATAGTCGTTTCCAGATAAACCACAATGCCACGTGCAGACAGATGATTACGGATATCTTTGCTTTGTACTGAACCACCACCGGTGGCAAGGACAATACCTTGTTTTTCAGACAAATCAGCAATAACCTGAGCTTCACGAACACGGAAGCCTTCTTCACCTTCGACGTCAAACACCCAAGCAATATCAGCGCCTGTGCGTTGTTCAATCTCTTGATCTGAATCGTGGAATTCTAAATGCAGCATTTGCGCCAGATGGCGACCAATTGTGCTTTTACCTGCGCCCATAGGGCCTACCAGAAAAATATTACGTTTTTCAGCCATTTCTTGTACGTCGGAATCTTATTGAAAAGTATGCCTATATCGACTCAATATCAAGCCGACCTATATGTTACCTTGCTCTTCTGAGACTAGACCGTGGATTATCTCAGTTTAGGGTCTACTATGGCAAGTCATGTGCGCTATTTATACAAAGAATTGTATAACTTCAATAATAAAGCCAGCATGAATTGCTGGCTTTATTCAATATAGAGCAAGTGCTTAGATCTTCTCCCCGACTATTTTTGGGGTAACAAAAATAAGTAGCTCCTGGCGCTCATTTTTATCAGTTGTATTGCGAAACAGGAAACCGACCAATGGAATATCACCCAGAATAGGTACTTTACTCACGCGGCTAATCAGGTTTTGCTGATAAATACCACCAAGGACGATTGTCTCACCATTGTCCACCAGCACTTGAGTGCCGATACGTTGCGTATCAATTGCAACTGCAGGACCCGTTGGTGTATCGACCGTTTTCCCTTGAGAATCTTGCGTAATTTCGAGATCTAAAATGACGCGATTGTCGGGTGTAATTTGCGGCGTGACTCGCAGTGATAACACGGCTTTCTTGAAGGTAACCGAGGTCGCACCGCTTGATGTTGATTCTACATAAGGAATTTCAACACCTTGCTCAATATAGGCCGACTTCTGGTTAGACGTAGTAATACGAGGGCTGGCGATAATTTCGCCTTTATTTTCTTGTTCAAGCGCACTCAGCTCCAAGTCAAGGATAGTGCCGTCAGCGAGCTTAGCCACATGAAAAGCGATACTTGCAGGATTGGTAACTGCCGCAGGTAAGTTTACGTTCAAACGTTGATCCGGTGTGGGAATAATACCATTGGCAATATTCTGTGCCCCTTCCAACGTCCCTGAAGTTCCCTTACTACCCTGTTGATCGGTTACGCCCCAACGGATACCCAAGTCTTCCGAAACGTCATCTTTCACTGTTACCATGCGCGATTCAATCAGTACTTGGCGAATTGGGATATCGAGCACTTCGACTAAACGGTGGATATTCTCAATCGTTTCTGCGGTATCTTTCACCAATACTGTATTAGTGCGTTCATCGACAGCGACAGAACCTCGCGGTGACAGTAGGCTAGAGTCAGCACTTTTAAGTAATTCGGCAATATCAACGGCTTTAGCATAGTTAATTTGGAGATATTCAGAATATAGCGGTGCTAATTCTTTAACATCTTGCCTATTCTTTAGGTTTTGACTCTCACGGATAGCCAACTCTTCACTAGGCGCAACCATTAAAATGTTCCCTTCGATGCGCTTGTCTAAACCTTTCGTTTTAAGAATCAAGTCTAATGCTTGATCCCAAGGCACATCATCTAATCTTAGGGTAATATTGCCTTCTACCGTATCACTGGTGACTAAGTTAAAGTTGTTATAGTCGGCAATAATCTGCAATACAGTACGTACTGGAATATTTTGAAAATTAAGCGATAAAGTACGGCCATTGTATATTTTGACATCTTTTTTGGCGGCGACTCTCTCCACTTTATTCATTGAAAGCCTAAATAGGCTGTCCTCTTGCTTATAGCTGAATTCATATTCACCGGTAATATCGACTAAAATGCGTGCAGTTAAGCCTTCTTTATATGTCTCAAAACTTTTTACGGGTGTTGAAAAATCTTTTACATCCATCACATATAGCAGATCGTCATTAATATCCGTGTTATAGAGTTTCACTTCGAGCTTAGCACCGACTTGCTCAACGTTAGCCGCTACAGAGCGATTATTTAAATAGATTAATAACTCGCCGCCACCTTTGTCATTACGGCGAAAATCAATATTTTTAATACTATTAACAAATGGATTTTCGGCTTGAGTTTGAGCACCGACGACTTCATCATTAATGGTGAGTCGATAAATATTGCCAATGACTGAACCTTGGTAAGGTTTCACTTTGGATAAACCTAAAGTCACTTGTAGCCGAGTATCTTGTTGCTCTGTAGTGATGTCATTAACCCCGACTTGATTAATCGGTAAGCGATCCTTAGATAGGCTCGAAATACTGTTATCAAATGTCAGTACTAACTCCGCAGGCGCAGCGTGTGAATCAATACTAGGTGCTGTGACTACATCTTCAAAGACTAGTTCTAGCTCCAGTTGGTGGTCGACCAAGGCATGATATTTGACATCCATTAATCGATTTGCCGCAAAGCTTGACGGCAAAACTCCAAATACCAGTGCGAAGCCAATAATAGACTTAATTAAACCTGAAGCTATTAATGGTATTTTTATCGCGGCAGAAGATCTCATTATTTCCTCATCCTTCGCTTGTTATTCTCCAGAGAGTTCTAAATTGCTTGTCCTTTCAGACCAACAACCTGAACCATCCGGAATTAGTTCTACTACTTCAACATTAAGTGAAGTAACCTTAGAGATCCGTCCATTGAAAAAACCTAAATATTCACCCGCTCCCATCCGATAAACGCTACCGTCATTAGTTTCAACTAACGCCCACGTTGTATCGCCTTCGCTTAAAGTGCCCCGCATTTTTAAATTATCTAATGGATAGGTCTCTAACCGTCCTTTGCGACGTTTTAAATCTGGCTGTAAACAATCCTTACTGGTATCGACGACTTCTTCAGTTAACTCACGAGAAGGTGGTACAAATGGGCTACGCAATAGCTCGGCTTGATAAATAAAGTGCTCAAATCTTGGTGGTTCTTTTAAGGGTTTGATATGAGCAACATGCTGTGCCTTAGTTGTAGTAACAAATAGCTCTAAATCACTACGATCGCCAACACACCCCATTAAAAAAAGACTTAAGGTTAGTATGGATAAATACTTAAGTAGATATTTCATTATTGCGCCCCCTGATTAACAGGTTTTTCGGGCGGTAATTCAGCACCTTCTTTAAAACGATAAGTTTTAGCGAGAATATCCGTCGCTAAGTTACCCGCGTCATCTCGCTTAATGGTGAAATCATGGAGACTAACAATGCGCGGCAACTTAGCAACACCACTCACCATATTACCAATTTGATGATAATCCCCAGTTACCGACATCTTAATTGGAAACTCAATATAAAAATCCCGCGGGATCTCAGGCTCCCAATCTAAACTTTGTATTCTAAGGCCAGCATCGGTTGCAACGAAAGTCAAATCATCAAGCAACCCTGGCATTTCATTCTCAGAGGGCAACATTTTTAGTAGTTCCGCAAATTGGACCTCCATCGTTGCTAATTGCTCTCGATACAATTTTAAATTTGCGGCGAGTTGGTATTTACTCTGGAAATCATCTCGAAGTTGAAGCTCTTTATCTTGCTCCGCAACATAAACATCTATCGCATCAGAAACAACGAGAAAATAACCCGCAATAAAAACACACAACATTAATAAAATTGCGAAAAAGACTTTAACTTGTTTAGGCCAGCCACCAATATTTTCAAAATCGATGTCATTAAACTGACTGAGATCGAGCTTCATTTACTCGCTCCTTTTGTCATTTTTTCAGGCTCATCCACATTTGCGCCTTTAATCGTGACTCTTAAACTAAATTGCTGTAATTGGCGTAACTCTTCATTTTTGGTCACAATTGACTGCATATTTGGATCGGTTAGCCATTCAGAAGCTTTAACCTTACGCATCATATTAGCGACGTTATTGTTTGACTCACTGCGCCCCTCAATCAGCAACAAACTGCCTTTTTTCTCAAGGCTAGAAAGGTATATACCAGGGGGAACTATGCGAACAAGTTCATCTAATACATGAGTCGGTAAATTACGAGATTGTTGTAAATTCAAAATAATATCTGTGCGCCGTTCAATATCTTTTTTACGTTCATTAATTTTTTTAATTTCGGCTATTTGTGTATCGAGCAAACTAATTTCCGATTGCAAATAAGCATTACGCGCTTGTTGCTCATCCGTCATTATTTCCAACAAAGAGACTGCAACGTAGACTAAAATTGCCGACGCTAAGAAAACTGCCGCTAAAATACCAATATAATCGCGCTTTTGTTTTTCTCGGGCTTCTTCGCGCCAAGGGAGTAGGTTTATGTTCGCCATTGACCGTAACTCCTTAAGGCTAGACCACATGCGATCATATATTTACTTATGGTAGGCTGCAGGGCATTTTTAACCGATTCCTCAGCATGTAAACACCCTTGAAAGGGATCGGCGATAATTGTATGAATACCTAATTCATTGGCCAGTAAATTAGCCATCCCCTCTAATTTAGAGGTTCCACCGCATAATACGAGATAGTCGACTTTATCTTTACCGCTTGAGGTGCAATAAATTTGTAAAGTACGCTTTATTTGTTGTAATAGCTGAGCTTGGAAAGGTGACAAGACTTCAAACATATAGTTTCGCGGTAAGTCACCTTCTACTTTTGCTTTTTCAGCTTGCTCGTAAGTCATGCCATAGAAAGACAATATTGACTGCGTAAATTGTTCACCGCCAAAGGCTTGTTCCCGTATAAAGGTTGTTTCGCCCGACTCAACCACCGAGAATGTCGTCATATTGGCGCCAATATCCACCATGGCAACAGCTTTATACTTCGCTCCTTCGGGCAGTTGGGCAAGAATTAATTCGGCAGCACGCCCCAAAGCATAACCTTCGACGTCAACGACCTTTGCCTCAAGTTCTACACTATCTAGTGCATCGACTCTGACATCAATATTGTCAGTACGACATGCACTCAATAATACATCGACTTTAGTAGGATCTGTACCATTCACACTGAGAGTTTCAAAATCAATACTGACTTCATCGAGAGAATAAGGAATAAGATTATCTGCTTCAATTTCTATTTGTGCTTCCATCTCTTCCTCACTAAGAGAGGCGTCCATATAAATAACTTTCGTCATTACCGCTGAGCCTGAAACAGACACTGCGGCATATTTAACTGATTTAGGCAGATTACGTTTTATATGCCTAAGGCATTCAACAACAGAATCCGCATCACGAATATCGTGATCGTTAACGGCACCCTTTTTAATAGGCACCGCCGCATGACTCAATATTTTGTATCCATCAGCAGTCTTACTGAGCAAAATGGCTTTAACTTCATGGGAACCAATATCAATTCCTACCATCTGCGGAGCCTGACGCTTCCATAAATTTGAAAGCATATCCATTGTCACTTGTAATTTATATTTCAGTTAAAGAGATTAGCACAAAATCAACTTGTTATACGTACTTGTATAGAATGTTTCGTCATTTTACAAATGCTATTTCATAAGTCGAACGTTTTTACTTCACCAAGACGTGAGTGCCTTATATACTGTCGCACTTAACGGAACATTAGGATCAAATTTTGGTGAAGTGGTTAAAACGTATTGTAATAGCACTATTCAGTCTAGCCCTTCTGGGAATAGGCGCCATTGTGGCAGCATACTTTTATGTTTTGCCAGATCTTCCTGATGTTTCAACGCTTAAGAATGTACAGTTACAAACACCACTACGCATATACAGCAGTGACGGTAAGCTGATTTCTCAATTTGGTGAAAAACGTCGTATTCCATTAAAATTGGATGAAGTCCCAAAACCACTGCTACAAGCCTTTATTGCGACTGAAGATGCGCGTTTTTATGAGCATGGTGGCATCGATCCAGTCGGTGTACTTCGCGCCGCATTAGTCATGTTAACCACTGGTGAGAAAAAGCAAGGTGCAAGTACCATTACTATGCAGGTTGCGCGTAACTTCTTTTTAACCCGCGATAAAACAATTATTCGTAAAGTGAAGGAGATCTTTATCTCCTACCATATCGAAGAATTGCTCACTAAAGATGAGATTTTAGAGCTCTACGTCAACCGCATTTACTTAGGCCAACGCGCTTATGGTGTAGGAGCCGCTGCTCAAGTATATTTTGGCAAAGATGTAAAAGATCTCACATTATCAGAAATGAGCATGATCGCAGGCTTACCTAAAGCACCTTCAACACTCAATCCAATCACGTCACCCTCGCGTGCATTAGCCCGTCGTAATCTGGTACTGATGCGAATGAATGAAGTGGGATATATCAGCCAAACAGAATATCAAGCTGCATTACAAGAACCTCTAATAGCCAAATACCATGGTGCTGAAATCGATCTCTATGCTCCCTATATTTCTGAGATGGCACGCGATTATATGGTACAAAAGTACGGTGAAGAAGAAGCCTATACTAATGGCTATAACGTCTACACCACCATTTCATCGGATATACAACTGAAAGCTCAGCAAGCGCTACGTAATAACGTATACGCCTATGACGAGCGCCATGGTTATCGCGGGCCTGCCGCGGTATTGTGGACTAATGAAAAACTTGATCTAATTGAAATAAAAAACGAACTTGCTAAGGTCGCTTCAGTACAAGAATTAAACCCAGCAGCAGTCATCAGCATTACAGGCCAACAAGCCAACGTAATCACTGCCAACGGCGAGACAAAAGTGCTTACTTGGGATGGCTTGAAGTGGGCACGTAAATTTATTACCGATAAGCGTCAAGGTAGCGTACCTAAATCTGCCGCAGATATACTCAAAGTGGGTGAGCGTATTTGGATCCGTGATAACGGCCAATATTCACAGCTATCACAGGTGCCTGAAGTTGCGAGTGCAACTGTGTCACTTGATCCACAAAATGGGGCGATTCGCTCCTTAGTCGGCGGATATAGCTTTAGCCAAAGTCAGTACAATCGTGTGACGCAAGCAAAACGTCAATTAGGTTCAAACATCAAACCGTTTATCTATGCTGCTGCATTAGAAAAAGGCTTTACCTTAGCGACGCTGATCAATAACGCCCCGATTAATCAACCCGATATCAGCCAAGGCACGGCATGGCGTCCTAAAAACTCGCCTGACATCTACGGCGGCCCAACCCGTTTACGTGTCGGCTTAGCCCAATCGATTAACGTGATGTCGGTGCGAGCCATGCGCCATGTCGGACTCGACGCCACTATTGCAGAGTTAATTAAATTTGGTTTTGACCCGAACGATTTACCTCGCAATGAATCCATCGCGTTAGGTTCATCTTCTGTCACACCATTGCAAGTGGCAACCGCATTTAACGTATTTGCCAATGGTGGTTTTTTAATCGAGCCTTTCTACATTGACCGAGTTGAAGATGCCTACGCCAATGTGATTGAAAAAGCCAATCCAACCTTAGCCTGTAAACCTAGTCAAAACGTTAATCAGGCGCTGGTATCAAGCAATCCAATGACATTTGGCGAAACAAGTACACTGCCTAGCGAACCAATCGCCCAGTGTTTTGGGCAAACAGGTCGCTACGCACCGCAGATTATTTCAGAACAAACAGCCTTTCTAATCACCGAAGCACTTAAAAGTGTAATCTGGGGCGGCGGTGATTGGAGCCACGGAACCGGTTGGCAAGGCACAGCTTGGCGCGCGGCAAAACTGATTAAACGCCATGATATTGCAGGTAAAACTGGTACAACCAACGAATCTCGCGATACTTGGTTTAGTGGTTTTAGCCCTATTATCACCAGTACTTTCTGGGTCGGCTTTGACGATCACGGTCGTCAACTTGGCCGAACCGCATGGAATGCCAACGGCGAACCAGATCAAATCACCGGTGCTGAGGCTGGCGCTAAAACAGCAGGTCCTGGTTGGAACGAGTTTATGAATAGTGTGTTAAAAGGCACACCTGAAATTATCTCCGCTCCACCTGAGGGTATTGTTTCAGTTCGTATTGATTTAGCCACGGGTAAATTGACCCGTAAAACTGACTATACCAGTGCATTTGAATACTTTATCTCGGGCACAGAACCTAAAGAATATACCAGTGAAACGCAGGATGAAAATAGCCTGTTCATTGATGCCCCTGCCGATGATTTATTTCAATAAATAACTATTGGTTTAAATTTGATGGTTTAAACAACATTGATAAAAACTCATAAAAAACGCGACCATTGGTCGCGTTTTTTATTAAGTTTACTTTATTTTTAATGGTTTATTTTAACGCACTTTCTTGGCAGCAATAGCCTGCTGAATTTGCGACAGTGCAGTACCACCGAGCACGTCGCGTTTTGCTAAACAAGCTTCAATGGTGAGGTTAGGATAAACGTCATCTTCAATGATGGCGGCAAAGGTTTTTAACTTGGCCAAAGAGAAATCCTCGAGCGGAATTTGCTTCGCTATCGCAGCAACCACGACTTCACCCACAACATGGTGCGCTTCACGGAAAGGCATACCTTTAGACACGAGATAATCCGCAAGCTCAGTAGAATTTGCATAACCTTGCTGTGCAGCTAACAGCGCATTAGGGCGATTGACCTTCAAACCTGACAACACTAACGCCGCCATATCGAGGCAAATTGCCCAGCTATCGACCACATCAAACAGGCCTTCTTTATCTTCCTGCATATCTTTGTTATACGCCAAAGGCAGTGCTTTCATGGTGGTGAGAATACCCACTAAACTGCCATAAACCCGACCCGTTTTACCACGGATAAGCTCTAATGCATCAGGATTTTTCTTCTGTGGCATCAGGGATGAACCCGAGGTCACTTCATCACTCAGAGAGATAAAGTTGGCTTCGCCCGAGTTAAAGAAAATCAAATCTTCGGCCATACGGCTTAAATGCATCATGCTGATCGATGCTGTAGAACAAAGCTCTACTACGTGATCTCTATCTGACACACTGTCTAAACTATTGAGCGTCGGCGAGGCAAAGTTTAGCGCCGTTGCTAACGCATATCTATCCATTTTATAAGCAGTGCCAGCAAGGGCACCCGAACCTAATGGACAGGTGTTAGCGCGGGTTAACGCATCGGCTAAACGGCTGATATCACGCTCAGTCATTTCCACATAAGCTAAACACCAGTGACCAAATGTCACAGGCTGGGCGCGCTGCAAGTGAGTGTAACCAGGCATTACCGCATCAAACTCACGTTCAGCCAACGCCAGCAATTCAGCATGTAAGCTTTGAAGGCGCGCGAGTAATGCAGCCCCTTCGGATTGACACCAAAGCTTTAAATCGGTGGCGACTTGATCGTTACGGCTCCGGCCGGTGTGCAATTTCTTACCGAGATCGCCTACTTTGGCAATCAAGGCCGACTCGACGAAACTGTGAATATCTTCAGCGCCCGACGCGAGAATAATCGCTGGATCGCCATTCACTTCCACCAGCAAGTCATTGAGTGCTTTTTTCAAGTCGCTGCATTCAGTGGCTGTGATAATACCCACGCTAGCAATCGCATCAGCCCAAGCGATAGAGCCGACCACATCCTGTTCGAACAGGCGATAATCCACGGGTAGCGAATCGTTGAATAATTTGAATAGCGCGCTCGTTTCGCCCTGAAATCTTCCACCCCATAAAGCCATGCTAACTCCCCTTACTCACTGCTGATTTGAAATCGACTCATCTGAATCAAAAAACTTGATCAAAACCTAGAAACAAAAAAGGGCGCTAGGCGCCCTTTTAAACGACCTATTACTTAGACTTAACGTCATTAGCGTTGAGGGCGCGGATGCGGCTCGCTAATGAGTACAGGCGGATAAAGCCTTCTGCATGTTTTTGATCGTACACTTGATCTTCACCAAAGGTGGCAAACGCTTCGGAGTACAAGCTATTAGGTGAACGTTTCTTCACTGCCGTTGCTTGGCCTTTGTAGAGTTTAACCACTACTTCACCGTTAACTGATTCTGCCAGTGACTCAGATGCTGCCAGCAGTGACTTACAAAGTGGCGTGAACCAACGACCGTCATACACTAAATGCGCCATTTGTGCGGCAACTTGCTCACGCCAGTTACGGCTGGTTTTGTCGAGTACAAGTTCTTCAATCGCACGCAGTGCTGCGAACATCACAGTGCCGCCGGGTGTTTCGTAACAGCCACGAGACTTCATGCCGACTAAACGGTTTTCTGTGATGTCGATACGACCCACACCGTGTGGCGCAGCAATCGCGTTTAATGTCATCAGCGCAGCATAAGGCGTTAGGGCTTCTCCATTCACTTTCGTGATACGGCCATGTTCTACTTCTAGCGACACATATTCAGGCTTGTTCGGTGCATCTTCAGGATCGGCTGTCAGAGTCCATACGCCTTTGCTTGGCTCGTTCCATGGATCTTCTAACTCACCACCTTCATGGGAAATATGGAAAGCGTTGGCATCACGGCTATAGATTTTAGTCGCTGACGCTGACGTCTTAATGTCACGTTCGGCTAAATAGGCCAGTAGATCTTCACGGCTTTGCATAGTCCATTCACGCCATGGTGCAATCACTTTTAAATCAGGGGCTAATGCGGCGAAACAACCTTCGAAACGTACTTGATCGTTCCCTTTACCGGTACAACCGTGGCACAGAGCATCGGCGCCCACTTTACGGGCCACTTCAACCTGCGCTTTGGCAATGATAGGACGCGCCATTGACGTACCGAGTAAATAAGTGCCTTCGTAAATCGCCCCGCTCGCAATCGTTGGGTAGATATATTCTTTAACGAATTCTTCTTTCAGGTCGACGATATGACACTCAGACGCACCCGAAGCTAAGGCTTTTTCAGTCAAGCCAACCAGCTCTTCTTCGCCTTGGCCAACGTCGGCGCAGAATGCGATGATTTCACAGTTATCGTAGTTTTCTTTTAACCAAGGAATAATGGCCGAGGTATCTAGACCACCTGAATAGGCTAAAACCACTTTTTTCACGCCAGTATTTTTTATCTCGATAGACATCTTAAATTCCTATGACTCGTTTCTCACCTAGGAGAAAACAGGCTGCTAAACAGGGTTAATTTAACTAAATAAGGTTACCAGTACCGCATTTTGGGCATGCATCCGATTTTCGGCTTGTTGCAGAATTAAGGAGCCTGCACCGTCCATCACTTCATCTGTTACTTCTACACCACGGTGGGCGGGCAAACAATGCATAAAGAAGTTAGCGCCCGCTTTCGCCATCAAGGCTTTGTTTACTTGGTATGGTGCAAACTTCGCTTTGATATCCGACAAAGGCGTTGGATCGCCCATTGAAATCCAAGTATCAGTATAAATAGCGTCGTGACCTTCAATCGCATCGATATCTGAAGTCAGTACCAGCTTACCGCCATATCGCTTAGCAAGCTCTTGCACTTCTGCCACTACGTAGCCATCAGGAAAGTGACCCGCAGGGCAGATCACTGTCATGGTGGCACCGAGAATAGCCGCACAGTACATCAGCGAATGGGTAACATTATTACCATCACCAACATAAGCTAATTTGGCTTTGCTGACATCCTCAAATTGCTCTGCCAGCGTTAAAAAATCAGCTAAGGCTTGGCAAGGATGATAAAGATCTGACAAAGCATTAATCACAGGCACAGTGCCAAACTCGGCTAATTGTTCGATAGTGGTGTGTGAATAGGTTCTCGCCACAATCGCATCGGCCCAGCAAGACAGGTTAGCAGCAAAATCAGCTACCGATTCCCGTTGACCTAACTCGCCATTTTGCTGGTCTAAATATAAACAGTGGCCACCAAGCTTATTAATACCGATATCAAAGCTAACGCGTGTTCTGAGTGAGGGCTTTTCAAATAACATCACCACACTCTTGCCATCCAGCGCGTGGCGATACTCAGCCGGATTGGCTTTGATCGTTTTTGCCAAGGCAATCAGATCGAGTAACTGCTGCTGGGTTAACTCTTTTATCGATAGTAAATGCTTCATAACCTACTCCACTTATGGTTGAATTTGTGTTCCTACGGCTTCACCTTTTGCTAATGCGATTAATTGGCTTGCATCACGCCACGAGGCAACTTGTACTGCTTGCCCCATCCATTGTGCTACTTCGAGTGCAGCTTCAACTTTGACCTTCATTCCCTTTTCGATCACAC
The DNA here is from genome assembly GCF_050848685.1 of Shewanella sp. MF08487. Taxonomy (NCBI): domain Bacteria; kingdom Pseudomonadati; phylum Pseudomonadota; class Gammaproteobacteria; order Alteromonadales; family Shewanellaceae; genus Shewanella; species Shewanella sp. MF08487. The sequence goes on along the minus strand of NZ_JBOZPB010000020.1, from coordinate 7,259 downwards.
CTTGCTTAACAAGATCAGCAATTTGCTTGCCGTTTAAAGTGCGGATGAGCTGACCTTTACCATCGAGCACGCCAGACACATCCGACAGCAGCACTAACTTACCGCCTACTAATTTGGCTAAGGCCGTCGCAGCTTGATCAGCATTGACGTTAAGCATTTGGCCATCGTCCATCATCGCAATGGAACTACAAATCGGCATCCAACCCTGCGCAAGGATAAACTTAAGATAAGTGCCATCATTTGGCGTGACTTCGCCCACGAGGCCTAAACGTTCATCTTTAATCTTTGCCGATACAGTATTGCCATCGGCGAGGCTCATGCCCACACTCACAATCCCAGCTTTAGTCGCTGCGCCTTGGAGGATCTTGTTCGAAGTACCCGCAAGTGCGCCGGCAATAATCGGCATTTGCTCAGGCGGAGTCACACGTAAACCTTCTAACTTGACGGTTTCCATGCCGTTTGCCGCTAACTGTTCATCCACTAAACAGCCGCCGCCATGCACCATCAACACTTGCTGACCATTGGCTAACATAGCCGCAGCCGTATCCATTAACCGCGCCATCCCCATTTCACACTGCAGCAGCGCGCCGCCCACTTTAAGCACTAATACTGAGTTGTTTGTAGACATCTTGACGACTCTCTTAAATAAGGATGAACAATTAAAGGTTAAAATGAATCTTTATGCATTGCAGCGCTTGGCTGGCAGCACCTTTCATCAAATTATCGATTGCACTGGCTACCACTAAGTAACCACTATTCTCATCAAACTTCCAACCTAAGTGGCAATTAGGTGTCAGCACCACATCGTCCACTTTCGGGAACTGATTGTGCTTCACAGTGACCAATGGGGCCTTGTCATACACGCTATAGGCCGCTGCCACATCGGCAGTTGTAGTGCCTGGTTTTAGCTGTACGGTAATAGTCGCTAAAATGCCACGCTTAAAGTTGCCAAGATGCGGGGTAAATATCACTTCTTGGCCAAGCTGAGTGGCGATCTCGGGTTGATGTCTGTGGCCTAATACGCCGTAGGGTGTCAGGCTCACTTCGCAAAAACTGGTGTGTAACTGCGCTTTACGGCCTGCACCTGTTACGCCGCTCACGGCATTGATTACCGGATAAGCCGATGTCAGTAAACTCGCTAGCGGTTTTAACGCTGTCAATGATGCGGTCGGGTAACAACCTGGCACGGCAATCATCTTAGTCGCAGCGATGTCTTTAGCATTCCATTCGGCAAGGCCATACACGGCTTTGGCTAAAACTTCAGGATATTCATGCTCAAAGCCATACCACTTAGGATATTGCGCCACATCACTGAAACGATAGGCACCGCTTAAATCGAATACCGCTAACCCTTGGCTATAAAACCAAGCCGCTAAATGCAGGCTCACTGAATGCTCTGTCGCTAGCACCACGGCATCGGCTTCGGCAACGATTTTTGCCTTAGCTTCATCGGACAATGGCGACAGCGTTAATGCAATATGGCTATAGCTAGGATACAAATCTGCTAAAGGCTTACCTTTGTCTAAACTGTTTTCAGACACGTACAAACCCTGAATCGTCAGCGCGGATTCTGCATGGATTAACGCGGTGAGCTGTGCGCCTGTGTAACCACTGGCACCAATAATGGCGATATTTTTCATGTGTTTTTTAACCAAATCAAAGGATATTAAACAATAGGTAAGTAGCCTACACGCAGCAGCGCATATCTATGATGACAAGATTATCGTCGCAGGAAATTGCTATAGGTCGTTATTTTATTCACTGTCTGGTATTTACTCTGAATCATGATATTTACTCTACAGGTCACAGAAGATGACTCATCTCTACTGCTGGCTAGACTACCACGGATATCTAATTATGCAATATATGTGAATATATATTTTTAATTTATTTTATGATTTACCGCGAATTATCTCACCTGACATTAGCGCGTCAATTAGCTTAACTCGTTAATAATAAAGTTATCCATAGCAAATAAATTTCAATTAAAACCCATTCCCTTAACAAAAAGAAAGAATGTAATAAAGTTACAAATAATGCACTTCATATTCACTTACGCTAATTATCACAAAATATTGCGTTACTTCGCATTTATATTGAATATTATTCAACAATTGTACCGATTAGTTGCATATCAGATAAATCAGTCGTATAAGTTATAAGTTCTCCTGTTGACCGCGGGCCTAAGTGATAGGTATTGTGCTAACGGGCTAAATGTAATGCGGAATTTCAATGTTTTTTTATTCGGAGTAACTATGGTTGTAACTAAGGCTGGCAATATGACCGATATGTATGCGTCATTAAAATCAAACGTGAGTATGTTAGGACAAATTCTCGGTGATACGATGCGTACCCACCTAGGAGACTCCTTTCTCGAGAAGGTCGAGCAGATCCGGAAACTTGCCAAAGATTCACGCCGAGGAGATCAAGCTGCCAGAGAACAAATGCTTGAGTTACTCACAGCATTACCCGATGAAGAACTCGTTCCATTTGCAAAAGCCTTTAATCAGTTCCTCAATTTAGCTAACTTATCAGAGCAATTTCATACTATTAGTCGCAATTGTGACGAACTCGTTTGCGTACCCGATCCCGTAGAGCAACTACTAGGTCGTATGCTCAATGGCAGCGTTGACCAAAGTAAAATGCTTGATTGCCTTAAAACACTGGATATTGATCTGGTATTAACAGCACACCCAACTGAGATTTCCCGTCGCACTCTAATCCAAAAATATGCAGCAATAGTCGACTGCCTCGCAGAGCAAGAGAACGACCAATTATTGGATAGAGAGCGTCAGCAAGTTAATTTACGCTTACGACAATTGATTGCTCAAATCTGGCATACCAATGAGATCCGCCGCGAACGCCCAACACCAGTAGATGAGGCCCGTTGGGGATTATCTACGATTGAAGAGTCACTCTGGCAAGCGGTACCCGACTTTTTAAGGCAGCTCAACGATCAAGTACAACAGCGTACCGGTCAGCAATTACCGATTGATATCGCACCGGTACGTTTTTCAAGTTGGATGGGCGGCGATCGCGACGGTAATCCGTTTGTCACCGCAAAAGTCACCCAAGAGGTACTCGACCGCAACCGCCATGCAGCCGCCAGATTATTCTTAAAAGATATAATCCTATTAGTGGGCGAGTTATCAATGGAAAAAGCCAACGCAGAGCTCACCGCTTACGCCAACAACTGCTGCGAACCCTATCGTTACGTACTGCGCGATTTACGCCAAAAACTGCGCAATACCATAGATTATTTAAATGCACGTATTGAAGGCCATAATCCGGAGGTCGATAAATCCAGCCTGATCTGGCAAGAGAGTGATCTTAAAGCGCCGCTAGAAATGCTCTACAAGAGTTTGACCGACTGCGGTATGCGCCTAATTGCCAATGGCTTATTGCTCGATATCCTCCGTCGCCTCGCCTGTTTTGGCATTCACATGCTCAGACTCGATATTCGTCAAGATGCCAGCCGCCACAGCGATGTTCTCGCCGAGTTAACTCGCTATCTCGGTATGGGTGACTTTAATCATTGGGACGAAGCCGAAAAACAAGCATTCTTATTACGTGAACTCAGTAATCGTCGTCCACTGCTGCCAAGTAATTGGCAACCTTCGGATGACGTGGCCGAAGTACTTAATACCTGCCGCTTAATTGCTAAGCACCCTGCTAAGGCTCTCGGTTCTTATGTTATTTCAATGGCGGGGAAACCCTCAGACGTATTAACGGTTTTACTGCTACTTAAAGAAACGGGCTGCTCGCACCCGATGCGCGTAGTGCCACTATTTGAAACTTTAAGCGACTTAAATAATGCCGCTAAATGCATCACCGATTTACTCAATATCGATTGGTATCGTGGTTATACCAAGGGCACGCAAGAGGTGATGATCGGTTACTCTGACTCAGCCAAAGATGCCGGCGTTATGGCCGCAGCCTGGGCACAGTATCGCGCTCAAGAGCAATTGGTCGCAGTCTGTAAACAAGCGGGCGTTAAGCTTACTTTGTTCCATGGTCGTGGTGGCAGTATTGGTCGCGGAGGCGGTCCTGCGCACAAAGCGATTCTATCGCAACCACCGGGATCCGTTGATGGGCGTATTCGCGTAACGGAACAGGGCGAAATGATCCGCTTTAAATTTGGTTTACCAAAAGTCGCGGTGCAAAGTCTGGCCTTATATACCTCTGCCGTATTAGAGGCGACACTGCTACCCCCACCTGAGCCAAAGCAACAATGGCGCGACTGTTTGGAACGCCTAGCAGAAGAATCCGTGAGTGCTTACCGTGGTATAGTGCGCGACGAACCTGATTTCGTCGCTTATTTCCGCGCGGCAACACCAGAAGTGGAGTTAGGAAAACTACCATTGGGTAGTCGCCCAGCCAAACGTCGTGTTGATGGCGGCATTGAAAGCCTGCGCGCTATACCATGGATATTTGCATGGTCACAAAACCGATTAATGCTACCGGCATGGCTCGGCGCTGGTGAAGCGTTGCAAGCCGCCAGTGAACGCGGAGAAATGGGGTTACTGCAAGAAATGGAACAAGAATGGCCCTTCTTCAGCACGCGAATTTCAATGCTCGAAATGGTCTACGCCAAAGCAGAACCTAACTTAGCGCGCTACTATGAAACCTGTTTAGTACCGAAAGAGTTGCATCACTTAGGTGAAACCTTGCGCCAACGGTTAGATCTTGGCATTAAAGTCGTGCTCGAACTGACAAAATCAGATAGTTTAATGGCGCATACACCATGGAATCGCGAGTCAGTTAAACTGCGAAATCCGTATATCGATCCCTTAAACTTCTTACAAACCGAGCTTTTAGCACGAACACGTAAGGAAACAACTGAAACACCCGCATCCGAACATGTGCAATTAGCGCTAATGCTAACTATTGCTGGTGTGGCGGCGGGTATGAGAAACACTGGTTAATGAAAAAACTTTCCCGCACGATTTGCTTAGGACTGACTGTACTGCTTGGCGGCTGCGTCTCTCAGTACAGTATCACCGAGCAAGAAATGGAACAGTATCTCAGTAAAGAGATCCATTTTGAGGTAAAACAAGGCAATCAACTCGTTGGCATTGATGTGCGTATTAATGATATCAGCGTCAAACTGGGTCAGAAGCCTGACACAATGAGCGTAAGTGCTTCAACAAAAGTATCGATCAATAATCCGATATTTCCATTGAACGCAAAACTCACCACGACTTTCGAGGCTAAGCCTTGGTATGACAGTGCAACGCACAGCATCTATCTACGCCAGCTCGAATTAGTCAAAGTGGAGTCAACGCCAAAGGACATTGAAAGAGCGATGAGCTCAGCAACACCGCAGGTGATGGGCTATCTAAGACAGTTCTTAGAAAATCAGCCGGTTTATGTACTTGATACGCAAGATAGCAATCAAGCACTGATGGCCAAAATGGCTGAAAGCCTTCAAGTTGCTCCGGGTAAGTTAGTGCTTAAATTTAAGTAAGGCGCGTTTAAACTAAGCAATCGAGTCTCAATAAAAATGCTCCCTCGGGAGCATTATTTGTTAATACGTTTAAACTGATGTAAACCAGTAACTCTTTAAGCCTTTAAAAAGTTACTTGCTGAATCGCCCTATCGAAGGGTAATCAACAATAACGACTTCACCAAGAAGTTCACGCCTCAACATGTCGTAAGCGACTGCCGCACTAAGGCTACGTACCAGATCTCGCGAACGTCTGGGCAATTTTATCATCTGACTATACACCCCGTTACGGGTAGCTAAAGCTATCGCTACCGTCCCGACGGGTTTCTCATCAGTCCCGCCGTCTGGTCCTGCTATTCCACTAGTGGCCAGTGCATAATCACTGTCTAGGATTTGCCTTGCACCCTTAGCCATTTCTTCTACTGTCGCAATGGAAACCGCACCGTGATCATCTAACGTTGATGGATGAACACCTAATACACGCACCTTGGATTCGTTACTGTAAGTCACTAATCCATGGTGTAGGTAAGATGAACTACCGGCAAAATCCACTAACTGGCTCGTCAACATTCCACCCGTGCACGATTCTGCAATGCTTAACGTTAACCCAGAGTTCAGTAACTTATAATGAATCTCTTCTGCAAGCGTGGCCTTATCTTCGGCAACAACAGCAGTACCCAACACCATCTTGATATGCCCAGCAATACGAGGTAATACCGCAATAGCTTCCTCGCCACGGGCAAAAATCTTAATTTCAATATGCGGCATAGAAGAGCGGTAACCAATCGTAATACCTTCTGGCAGCTCTAAGGGCTCTAGCTTATCCGCCAACGCCGACTCGCCTTGTCCTATGGTCAAGAGTTTCTTTAAGCCGACCTTGGAATCAAGATTAAACTCTTCACGGACAAAAGGCACAAACTGCTCAGTCACCATATGCTTAAGCTCAAAAGGCACGCCGGGCGTAAAGAATAACCACGCGCGGTTAAGCTTAACCCTAAAACCACAGGCAGTTCCCACAGGATTATCAACCATTACAGCAGATGCTGGCAACATGGCTTGTTTCAGATTACTGAGTGGCATTTCGCGGTTATTGCGCGTAAACCACTCTTCTAAACGTTCACGCCACTCTGCATTCTCAACCAAAGACTCGCCTTTAGCCTTAGCCATAGCTAAAGCAGACATATCATCACTCGTAGGTCCTAAACCACCATTAACCAAAATCACATCGGCATGTAAACTACGCTCTTGGAATACCGCAATCAAATCCTCGAGACGATCGCCAACCGTGACCCGACGCTGCATCTCTACCCCATACTCCATCATAGTACTGGCGAACCAGGCGGCGTTGGTATCAACGATTTGACCCGCTAACACTTCTTCCCCAGTACAAATCATCTCTAACTTCATTTTAGATCCTTGTTTATAGCAACAAATTAACCATAAGGTAAGTAACCGCTTAACTAATAGCAATAGCCAAGCTTGATCCAAAGTTCAGATCGCTGTAGAGAAATCGGGGCATAATTCGAGGTAAGCCAAACATAAAAGCTAGACGATATGCATGATGAGCATTATGGGGGAGGAAGAGGGAAGGATAAAGCATCGATATTGGCGGATAAATCCACTATTTCTGCCAAATTGCAGACGCAAAAAAGCCAGCTTATTCAGCTGGCTTCGTTACATCTCATCGAGATAATTAGGCGCTTGGCGATGACCTACTCTCACATGGGGAGACCCCACACTACCATCGGCGCGTTTGCGTTTCACTTCTGAGTTCGGGATGGGATCAGGTGGTTCCACAAGGCTATTGTCACCA